>DATAKH010000014.1:0-1544 GCA_036261735.1 Sphingomicrobium sp. | reverse complement strand
GAGGGTCATCCTGACAAGGTCTGCGACCGGATTTCGGACGAAATCGTCGACCTCGTCTTCAAGGAAGCCAAGAAGACCGGCATGGACCCCAGTCAGGTCCGCATCGCCTGCGAGACGCTGGCCACCACCAACCGCGTCGTCATCGCCGGCGAAGTCCGCGTACCCGAATCGCTGCTCAAGAAGGACAAGCAGGGCAACATCCTCAAGGACGCTTCGGGCGCGCCCATCGTCAACCCGGCGAAGTTCAAATCCACCGCGCGCAAGGCCATCCGCGCCATCGGCTACGAGCAGGACGGCTTCCACTGGAAGAAGTGCCGCATCGACGTGCTCCTGCACGGCCAGTCCGCCGACATCGCCCAGGGTGTCGACGAGAAGGGCAACAAGGACGTGGGTGCGGGCGACCAGGGCATCATGTTCGGCTATGCGAGCCGTGAGACCCCCGAGTTGTTGCCCGCCCCGATCTATTACGCGCACAAGATCCTCGAAATCCTGACCGAAGCCCGCAAGTCGGGTGTGGGCGCAGCCGTCAAACTCGGCCCCGACGCCAAGAGCCAGGTCACGGTGAAGTACGAGAACGGTGTTCCAGTCGGCGTGACGCAGATCGTCGTCTCGACGCAGCACGTCGATGCGTCGCTGACGTCCGAAGATGTGCGCAAGATCATCGAGCCCTACGTACGCCAGGCGCTGCCCGAAGGCTGGATCGGCAAGGACACCGTCTGGCACGTCAACCCCACCGGCAAGTTCGTCGTCGGCGGACCCGATGGCGATGCCGGCCTGACCGGCCGCAAGATCATCGTCGATACTTATGGTGGCGCCGCCCCGCATGGCGGTGGTGCCTTCTCGGGCAAGGATCCCACCAAGGTCGATCGTTCGGCTGCTTATGCCGCGCGCTACCTCGCCAAGAACGTCGTTGCAGCCGGTCTCGCCGACCGCGCCACGATCCAGCTGAGCTATGCCATCGGCGTTGCGAAGCCGCTCTCGGTCTATGTCGATCTGCACGGCACCGGTAAGGTCGAGGAAAGCAAGCTCGAAGCCATCCTGAGCGAGGTGTTCGACCTGTCGCCGCGCGGTATCCGCAACAAGCTCGAGCTCAACAAGCCGATCTACGCCAAGACCTCGGCCTACGGCCATTTCGGCCGCAAGCCCGGCCGCGACGGCAGCTTCTCGTGGGAGAAAACCGATTTGGTCCCGGCACTGAAGGCGGCCGTCAAAGCCGCCTGAGCCGGCGCCCATTATTGATCACGGCGATCCCCGCGAGAGCGGGGATTTCCATTTGAGGACGTGCTAGTCACCGCACCAATGACCGACAAGCATCAGCACCCCCTCAATGTCAGCGGCGAGCCGCGAGCCTTCTTTGGCCGCCGCTCGGGCAAGCGGCTGCATAAGGGGCAGGATGCGCTCTATCGCGATGTGCTGCCACGCCTCACGATCCCGTTGCCCGAAACGACGCTCGACCCGGGGACGCTTTTCCCCGAAGCCGCGCGTATCGAGATCGAGATCGGCTATGGCGGCGGCGAGCACCTGTCGCGCATCGCGTCAGAGAG
>DATAKH010000011.1:0-2832 GCA_036261735.1 Sphingomicrobium sp. | reverse complement strand
GCCTCGGTCTACCTCTTCGACCGCACCAATGCGAAGCTGACCAAATTGTATACCGGCCGGCCCGAGCTCGTCGGGGCGCCGCTCGTCCCGATGTGGCCGGTCGAAATCAAGTCCCGCGACGGACTGACACTGCCCAGCTACCTCACCCTTCCGGTGAACGCCGACGCCAACCGGGATGGCAAGGCCGAGCAGCCGGTGCCCATGGTGCTCTACGTCCACGGCGGACCGTGGGGCCGCGACACCTACGGTTATCACCCTTATGCGCAATGGCTCGCGAACCGCGGCTATGCGGTCCTCCAGGTCAACTTCCGCGCCTCGACCGGATTTGGGAAGGACTTCGTCACCGCGGGCAACCTGCAGTGGGGCAAGACCATGCACGACGACCTGATCGACAGCGTCGACTGGGCCGTCGCCAACGGCGTCACGACACCGGACAAGGTCGCGATCATGGGCGGCAGCTATGGCGGCTATGCAACGCTTGCCGGCCTGGCCATGACTCCCGAGAAGTTCGCCTGCGGAGTCGACATCGTCGGCCCGTCCAACCTCTTCACCCTGCTCGAAACGATCCCGCCCTATTGGGAGGCGATCAAGCAGCAATTCTACCAGCGCATGGGCAATCCGACGACGGAAGACGGCCGGGCGCTTCTTAAGGCCGCCTCCCCGCTCACCTACGTCGACGCCATCAAGCGGCCGCTGCTGATCGGACAAGGCGCCAACGACCCGCGGGTCAACAAGCGCGAGTCGGACCAGATCGTCGCTGCGATGAAGGCGAAGAATATCCCAGTGACCTACGTCCTGTTCCCCGACGAAGGCCACGGCTTTGCCCGGCCGGCGAACAGCATCGCCTTCAACGCGGTCGCGGAAAACTTCCTCCAGCCGTGCCTTGGCGGCAGGGCCGAGCCGATCGGCGACGCCCTCGAACCTTCCTCGGCGGAGGTCCTGGAAGGTGCGGCGAACGTCACCGGGCTGACCCAATCGGCCGGCTCCAAATAGGCCAGGCGACGCAATTGCGATGGGGCGGCGGCTCGCCTATAGCCGCCGCTCTTTCGAACCCCGCCGGAGCGCAACACCGAATATGGCTCGTCGCCGCCAGATCTACGAGGGTAAGGCCAAGATCCTCTACGAAGGGCCAGAGCCCGGCACCTTGATTCAATATTTCAAGGACGACGCGACCGCGTTCAATGCGCAGAAGCGCGGGACGATCAGCGGCAAGGGCGTGCTCAACAACCGAATTTCCGAGCATATCTTCACCGCGCTCGCAGCCATCGGGGTCCCGACCCATTTCATCCGCCGCGTCAACATGCGCGAACAGCTGATCCGCCAGGTCGAGATCGTCCCGATCGAAGTCGTGATCCGCAACGTCGCGGCCGGCTCGCTGTCGAAGCGCCTCGGGATCGAGGAGGGGACGCAGCTTCCGCGAACGATCATCGAATATTATTACAAGGACGACGCGCTCGGCGACCCGCTCATCTCCGACGAGCATATCGCCTGCTTCGGCTGGGCCAGCCAGGAAGAGATGAACGACATCGCCGACATGGCAATCCGGGTGAACGACTTCCTTTCCGGCATGTTCGCGGCGATCGGAATCCGCCTCGTCGACTTCAAGCTCGAATTCGGGCGCGTATGGGACGGCGATTACGCACGGATCATCCTTGCCGACGAGATCAGCCCCGACGGGTGCCGGCTGTGGGACATCAAGTCCAACGAGAAGCTCGACAAGGACCGCTTCCGCCTCGACCTCGGCAAGGTCGCCGAAGCCTATCAGGAAATCGCCCGCCGGCTTGGGCTGATGCCCGAGGGCGAAGACGAAAGTGCGGTCCTCGACCTGGACGAACACCGAAAGAAGCGGGGAAGATAGCCGTCTTTCCCGATCAATAGACTCGCGCCAGCCAGTGGATGACGTTGAGCAGGAACTGACGGTTGTCATTACCCGGTGCATTCATGCCGAGCTTCCTTCCGCCATCTTCCTGAGCAGTGATCATTGCCGACTCGGCCAAAGCGACAACGCGGCCACGGCCAAGCCCGAAAGCCGCACCCTGTACCCATCCGGAAGCGGGAACGGGATCGCCGAATTCGACGGTCACGACAACATCGCCGCCCTGGCGACTGACGTTTGGGCGTCCAACGCGATTGACCGCGGTGTCGGCGAGCTGGAGCAGCGGTTGGATGCCTGCATTGTGCGGCCGGAAAGCGTCGACCGTGAATGTCTCTACGACGGAAACGCGCTCGGTCGGATTGCGTCCCTCGATGATCGGGTGGCGGGCCAGAAGACCGTTCTCGCGCGAAAAGATGAGACGGCTGTCGTCTTCAGTGCCGCTCCGGAAATGACGGGCATCGAAAGTCATGCCTTTTGCGACTTCGAGCCCGAGCGCGGCAGCGAGCGGCTCCACCGCATTGGGGAAGGGGTAATGATCGGTCACCAGGAGTAGCGAGCCGCCATCCCGGACCCAGGAGAGGATTGCCCCTACCTCGCCCGGGGTGAAGGCGGGCGCATCGTTGGTTTCGGTGTCCGATTGAGCAGTGACGATGGTGAGGATGCGCCCCGTCGCAAGATCGTTCGCAGACAGCGGCCCCGAAAGCTTGCGGACCTCGAATCCGTCATTTTTCAGCAGCTTCGCGAACGGTGCGTAAGTCGATCGAAGGCTGTGGTGATTGTGATGTCCTTCGTCGAAGAGAATGACCGGGCCATTTTCCCTGAACGCCGGCCGCTCAACCGTCCCGTCGAAATCAACCTCGTGGCAGGCGGCAAGAAAGAAGACTGCGCCGAGCGCGCAAATCGCCTGGGGCAATTTTTGCAGCAGCCTCATCCCCGCAACCTCGCGATGGCTTTCT
>DATAKH010000008.1:0-8037 GCA_036261735.1 Sphingomicrobium sp. | reverse complement strand
CCCATGATGTTTTCCTCGGGCACTTCGCAGTCGTCGAATACGAGTTCGGCGGTGGGCGAGCCGCGCATGCCCATCTTGTCGATCTTTTGACCCGGCGCGAAGCCGTCCATGTCTTTTTCGATGATGAAGGCGGTAATCCCGCGGCTTCCCTCGCCGGTCTTGGCGTAGACGACGAGCGTGTTCGCCTGGTGACCGTTGGTGATCCAGAACTTGGTGCCGTTGAGGCGGTATCCGTTGCCGCTCTTCTCCGCCTTGAGCTTCATGCCCACGACGTCCGAGCCGGCGCTGGCCTCGCTCATCGCCAGCGCGCCGACATGTTCGCCGCTGATCAGCTTCGGCAGATATTTCTTCTTCTGCTCGTCATTGCCCCAACGGCGGATCTGGTTGACGCACAGGTTGGAATGAGCGCCGTAGCTCAGGCCCACCGATGCCGAAGCCCGCGCCACCTCCTCCTGCGCGACAACATGCTCGAGATAGCCGAGACCGAGCCCTCCATATTCCTCCTCGACCGTGATCCCGTGAAGCCCGAGATCGCCCATCTGCGGCCAGAGCTGGGCCGGGAATTCGTCCTTCTCGTCGATTTCGGCCGCGATCGGCGCAATCTTCTCCCGAGCGAAGCGCTCGGTCGTCTCGCGGATCGTGTCGGCCATTTCGCCGAGGCCGAAATCGAGTGCGGGATCGGTCATTCGGGTCTCCTGTCGAAGCGCGCGTAGCACCGCCTCCGCGATTTGAACAAGCGAGCGAGCGGTCTTATGTGCGCTGCAACAAGACGGAGCTTCACAAATGACCGACACCACCACTGACCCGATTGTCATCCTATCCTACGCGCGCACGCCGATGGGCAGCTTCCAGGGCGCACTATCGGGCGCTTCGGCGACCGAGCTTGGCGCCACTGCGGTTAAGGCGGCGGTCGAGCGCGCCGGCGTGAAGCCGGACCAGGTCGACAAGGTGTTCATGGGCAATGTGCTTCCGGCCGGTCTCGGCCAGGCTCCGGCCCGCCAGGCAGCGCTCGGCGCAGGCCTTCCTCGCTCGGCTGAAGCGGTCACGGTCAACAAGGTGTGCGGATCGGGCATGCAGGCCGCGATCTTCGCCACCGACATGCTCAAGGCCGGGTCCGCCGACGTTATCGTCGCCGGCGGCATGGAGAGCATGTCCAACGCACCCTATTTGTCGAAGAAGTATCGCGCAGGTGCGCGGATCGGCCATGACACGGTCTACGACCATATGATGCTGGACGGCCTCGAGGACGCCTATGACAAGGGCCGCGCGATGGGCACCTTCGCCGAAGATGCGGCGCGCGAATATCAGTTCACGCGTGAGCAGCAGGACAATTATGCGATCGAGAGCCTTCGCCGCGCCAACGACGCGATCAGCAGCGGCAAGTTCGACAAGGAGGTGACTCCCGTCACCGTCACCACCCGTAAGGGCGAAGTCACCGTCGACAAGGACGAGCAGCCCGGCAAGGGCAATCCCGAGAAGATCCCGCAGCTCAAGGCTGCTTTCGCCAAAGACGGCACGATCACTGCCGCGACCTCGTCATCGATCAGCGACGGCGCCGCGGCACTGGTCCTGACCCGCGAGAGCGTCGCCGACAAGCTTGGCACCAAGCCGATCGCGCGCGTCGTCGCCCACGCCGCCCATGCTCAGGAGCCGGCGAAATTCACCTCCGCCCCGGTGCCCGCGATCCAGAAGGTGCTCGACAAGGCGGGCTGGAGCGTCGACGAGGTCGACCTGTTCGAGGTCAACGAGGCCTTTGCCTGCGTCGCAATGATCGCCATGCGCGACATCGGAATCCCGCACGAGAAAATCAACGTCCATGGCGGAGCGACCGCGCTCGGACATCCGATCGGCGCCAGCGGTGCGCGCATCCTGACGACTTTGGTCGCGGCGCTCCAGCAAACCGGCGGGAAGCGCGGGGTGGCGAGCCTGTGCATCGGCGGGGGCGAAGCAACCGCGATGGCGGTGGAGTTGGTTTAGGCTACCCCTTCCCCGCGTAGGCCTGGCATTCAAGCTCGAGCAAGGCGCCGGCGGCGAGGCCGTTGGCTCCGAATGCGCTTCTTGCGGGTCGTCGGTCGGGCTTGAAATAAGTGACGTAGACGCCGTTGAACGCCGGCCAGTCCTTCATGTCGGCAAGGAAAGCGGTGCAGTGGAAAACGTCGTCGAAGCCGACGCCAGCGCGCTTAAGAACGACGCCGATATTGTCCATCGTCTGCTTGGTCTGCGCTTCGATGCCTTCAGGCAGCTTCCCATCGGCCCCGAAGCCCAGAATGCCGGACAGATAAAGAACATCGCCCACCCGAACCGCGCTCGAGAATGGCGCGGCCTGGCCGTTCATTGCCGGGGCGGGGAGATATTCGACGGGCGGCTGAGTGGCGGCTGCAAGCAAGAATGCGGCTGCTGCGGTTACGCTCATTTTGATGCCCCCTTTAAACCTTGATCAGTCGATCGTCTCGTCCGGGCCGACGCCCCAGATATCGCTTGTGCGGATATAACCGTCGCGTTTGCCGATGGCGATCCGGCACCACCCGCCGCCGCATCTGCCGATCCGCCCGACGACTCCGGCTTCGGCGCGATAGCGTATCCGGCTGTGGGTGTTCGGGTCGCTGTAGATCGGCCGCGGATCGCCCGGCTTGACCATCGCGGTTCGCCGGTCGCTGAGCAGGGTCACCAGCATCCAGCCCTTCTCGCCGTCGGGATCCTGGATGAGGCGCCAGTTTTCGTATTTCTGGATCACCCGCACCGGCAGGTCGCGGCGCTGGTAAAGCCATTTGCCCGGATAGGTCCGCGCCGGCCCATTTCGGGTCATCGCCTGCCCGCTCGCGATCGACGCCCAATAGGGCGGCTGCTTGTCCTGCGCCGCCGAGGGCGTCGCCCAAGCGGCAATCACAAGTGCGGTTACCAGCCCCCGAAGCCGCATCAGGCGCCCGTCAAAATCCGATCGACCAGCTGCTTCACCGTCGGGACGAAGCCGTTGGAATAGAAAGGATCGGTCTTGAATCGATAGGCACCGTGGCCCGCGAACATCAAATTCTGGTCCACCGGCCCTCCGTGGGCGATGTCCTGAAGGGTTTTCTGGATGCAGAAGCTGCGCGGGTCGGCCAGCCGTCCGGTCGTGTTCTTCTCATTGTCCGCCCAAGACGAAAACGCGCATTGCGAAAGGCAGCCCATGCACTCGGCCTGGTCCTTGCGAATGTGTTTCTTTTCTTCCGGGTCAACGAAGATCAACGTCTCGTCGGGGGTTTTCATCGCCTCGGTAAAGCCGGCCGCATACCATTCGCGGGCGTGCTGCAGGTCGCCCTTGGTGACCCAATAGTTCTTCTTGCCGTTAAGGCCGACGTCGAGCTCGAAATGATGGTCGCCGAGCGTTTCCTTGGTGAAGGCGATCTGCCGGTCCGATCGGGCTTCGAGGTTGCGAAGGAAGCTGTTGCGGACCGCCGAGGAGTAGAAGCCGGTCGGAGAGAAACGGTGGAGGAGGATGTCGCCTTCCTCCAGCTCCATCAGCTTCGCCTTCCACTCGGGCGGGATCGGGCTTTCCTGGGTGAGCAGCGGACGGGTGCCGAACTGGAACACGATCTGACCGAGCTCGGGATTGTCGATCCAATTTTCCCACTCGTCGAGGCGCCAGACTCCGCCTGCCATGACGATCGGAACGCTGTCGGCGATGCCGTGCTCGCGCATCGTGTCGCGAAGCGCCTTCACCCGTGGGTAGGGATCCTGCGGCTGGCGCGGGTCCTCGGCGTTGCTGAGGCCGTTGTGCCCCCCGGCGAGCCACGGGTCTTCATAAACGACCGCTGCGAGCCATTCGGCCGCCTTGTGATAGGCGCGTTTCCACAATGCGCTGAACGCCCGTGCCGAGCTGATGATCGGGAGGTAGTTGACGCCGTAGGAAGCGGCAATCTCGCTCAGCTTGTACGGCATGCCGGCGCCGCAGGTGACGCCGGCGACGAGCCCCTTCGTGCGCTCGAGGACCCCGTGGAGTACTCGCTGCGCGCCGCCCATTTCCCACAGCACGTTGATATTGATCGCGCCCTTGCCCCCGGCGATGTCATAGGCGCGCTGGACCTGGGCGACGGCACCGTCGACTGCAAACTGGATTAGCTCCTCGTGCCGCTCGCGCCGGGTCAGGCCTTGGTAGATTTGCGGGATTATCCGCCCTTCGGGATCGTAGCTGTCGGCGTTGACCGCCGACACGGTTCCGATTCCGCCCGCAGCCGCCCAGGCGCCCGAGCTGGCATGATTGGTCGCACTAACGCCCTTGCCGCCTTCGACCAGCGGCCAAACCTCGCGGCCGGCGTACGTGATGGGCTTCAGCCCCTTGAACAAATTCGATCTCCCCGGCGCGGATGCGCTCGCAAGGCGCTCATATAGGGCGCGATTCGCCTCGATGCGAATAAATAGCGGTTGCCGCGCAAGTTCCTAATCGAGTGCATAATCCATGCCGATGTCGACGGCGGGAGCGGATTGCGTAATTCGGCCGACGGAGATGAAATCGACGCCGGTTTCCGCAATCGCGCGGATCGATTCGAGGGTGACCCCGCCCGACGCCTCAAGCGGAACGCGGTCGGCGACCAGCTCGACTGCCCGTCGGAGCGTGGCCGGGTCCATGTTGTCGAGCAGGAGCCGGTCGGCTCCGGCGGCGAGCGCTTCTTCGATCTGGCCGATCGAATCCACCTCCACCTGGACCTGCAGGCCAGTGTCGGCATCCTTCGCGGCCCGGACGGCAGTGGCAACCGAGCCGGCGACGGCCACGTGGTTGTCCTTGATCAGAACACCGTCATCCAGGCGCATCCGGTGGTTCTGCGCCCCGCCCATCCGCGCAGCATATTTCTCCAGCGCCCGAAGCCCGGGAATTGTCTTGCGGGTGTCCAGCAGGGCTGCCCCGGTGCCGGCGATGGCCTCGACGTAACGCCGCGCAAGGGTCGCGATGCCCGACAGGTGCTGGAGTGTGTTGAGTGCTGAACGTTCGGCGGCAAGCATTGCCCTGGCATTGCCCGAAAGCCGCATCAGAATCGCGCCTGCCTCGACATGGTCGCCGTCGCTTGCGAGGCGTTCGACGCTGACTTGCCGGTCAAGCCGCCGGAAAAAGGCTTCGGCAAGTTCCAGGCCCGCAACAACGATCGCCTCGCGCGCGGCAAGCTCGGCGGTGAAGCGGGCATCGGCGGAGATCGTCGCAGTCGAAGTGACGTCGCCGCCCTCTCCCAAATCCTCGGCGAGGATACGGCTGACGAATTCGTCGCTGTCGAAGCCGGCGATCATGGCTGCGCGTCTATGGCTACTGCGCCGGCTCGTCGAGCCTCTTGTCCGCTCCGGCTATCCGCCAGTGATCCTCCTGCCGCTCGTATCGCTGAGTATCCTGGGCGGCGAATTCGGAGCCGTTCCACGATTCGACGGTTACCCGGACGCTCCGGCCATCGACCTCGATGACGTTGAAGCTCTGCTCCTGCTCGCGGACCCGGGTCGAGGTCGCCGTGCCGGCTTGAACTACGAGCGCGGGGCCGGCGCGGGTGACGAGGTCGCGGGCGCTATGCACGGATGCGTCGTGATTGTGGCCGGCGAGGAGCAAGTCGACGCCGGCGTCGCCGATCGCATCGAGCGCCAGGTCGCTCCGGCCGACTGCGCGTGTCACGGTTTCACCGACCTTCAGCGCGAACAGCGGGTGGTGGGTGACCAGGATTCGGGTGGCGTCGGGCGCCGCCCGATCGAACGTTTCGCGGATGAACTGCATCTGCTCTTCGTTGATCCGGCCGTCCTTGAAAGTGAGCGACCGAGCCGTGTTGATCCCGAGAACAGTCGCCCCGGGAATTTCCTGGAGCGGGCAGAGCGTGTCGTCGATGAAGCGCATGTAACGAGTCAGCGGCGAGAGGAACCGCCGAAGCACGTCGTACAGCGGGATGTCGTGATTGCCGGGCACGGCGAGCACCTCGTGGCCGGCGTCGCGAAGCTGTTCGAGAAAGCGGCACGCCTCCTGGAACTGTTCGGTACGGGCGCGCTGGGTGAAGTCGCCGCTGACGACCACGAGGTCGGGCGCGATCGCGTTCACTTTTTGACCGACGGCCTCGACCAACTGCGGGTCGTGGGCGCCGAAATGGAGGTCGGACAGGTGGATCAGGCGAGCCATGCTTCGCCAACGCGCGTGACACGCGCCGGTTCATCGATACATGTGGGTAAGTGGACCGCACCGAAGCGAACACCGGAACCCGCGCAGTTAGCGATCGGTTGCGATTCGACGAAGCGGCGCTCGAAGCGTGGATGGCCGATAGCCTCCCAGGCTTTCGCGGACCGATCCGGGTCAGCCAGTTCAAAGGCGGCCAGTCCAACCCGACCTACCGCATCGACGCGGACAGCGGATCCTATGTCCTTCGCCGCAAGCCACCGGGAAAGCTGCTTCCCGGTGCGCATGCAGTCGACCGGGAATATCGGGTGCTGGCGGCGCTCGGGGGCCAAGAATTTCCGGTCGCGCGGGTTCATGGCCTATGCGAAGACCAGAGCGTCATCGGCACCGCCTTTTACGTGATGGACATGGTCGAAGGGCGGATCTTCTGGGAGGCGCAGCTCCCTGGACTGAGCCGCGCCGACCGTGCCGCCGCGTTCGATTCAATGAATGCGACGATCGCCCGTCTGCACAGCTACGACCCGACGGAAATCGGGCTCGGCGACTATGGCCGGCCAAGCGGGTTCGTCGAACGGCAGGTCGCACGCTGGTCGAAACAATATGTCGGCGACGTCGAGGCTGGGCGGATCACGGCGATGGACCGGCTCGTGGCGTGGCTGGAAAAGCATCTTCCGCCCGACAGCGGCCGCACCAGCATCGTGCATGGCGATTTCCGCTGCGACAACATGATCTTCGACGCGCGGGCGCCGACCGTTCGAGCAGTGCTCGACTGGGAGTTGTCGACGCTCGGCGATCCGGCGTCGGACTTCACCTATCACCTGCTGATGTACCGGATGCCTGCTGATCTCTTCGCCGGACTTGCGGGCATGGACCTCGACGCGCTCGGTATCCCCTCCGAAGAGAATTATGTGGCCGCTTATTGTCGCCGGACTGGGCGCGACGAGCTCCCGAACAAGGATTATCTCGTCGTCTTTAACCTGTTCCGGCTGGCGGCGATCATCCACGGGATCCGGGGCCGGATCGCTCGCGGAACAGCGTCTTCGGCGCATGCGATCGAAACAGCCGGCAAGGTCGAGCCGCTCGCCGAGCTTGCCTGGGCCCAGGCGAAAACGGCGCGCCTCTGAAGTGCGCCTGGCAATTCGTAATGGCTGTTAGTCGCTGCCGCCGGTTTCGCCTGGCACCGGGAAGCCGCGCTTCCTGAGCAGCGCGTTGACGTCCGGGTCGCGGCCGCGGAACTGTCGATACGCTTCCGCTCGATCGGTCTCGTTGCCGGTCGACAGCAGGTAGCGCGCGAAGCGGTCCGCAATCGTGCGGTTCCAGACGTCGCCCGTTTCCTCGAACGCTGCCCAGGTGTCGGCGTCCATCGTCTCCGACCACAGGTAGGAATAATAGCCGGCGGAATAGGAATCCGACGAGAACAGGTGATTGAAGTGCGGCAGCCGGTGGCGAAGCACGATCTCGTCCGGCATTCCGATCTTGGCGAGCGCCGTTTTTTCGAACGCGTCCGGGTCGACAATTCCGGACGAGTCCTGGTGGAGCATCATGTCGACGATCGCCGCCGACAGATATTCGACGGTGGCGAAGCCCTGGTTGAACGTCTGCGCCTTCTGGATCTTGTCGACCAGCGCCTGCGGCATCGGCTGGCCGGTCTCGTGGTGCTTGGCGAAGCGCTGCAGCACCGCCGGGGTCAGCAGCCAATTCTCGTTCACCTGGCTTGGATATTCGACGAAGTCGCGCTGCGATCCGCCGAGGCCCGGATAATGGACGTCCGAGAGGAAGTAATGGATGGCGTGGCCGAACTCATGGAACAGGGTCTCGGCGTCATCGAGGCTGATCAGCACCGGCTCGCCCGGCCCCGGCTTGACGAAATTGTTGTTGTTCGACCCGAGCACGATGTCATCGCCGAGCAGGCCCGCGCGGCTCCG
>DATAKH010000001.1:0-3959 GCA_036261735.1 Sphingomicrobium sp. | reverse complement strand
AGAAAGCGATCGTCAAGCTGCTCGAGGCCGAGGAAGCCGCCTTCGACATCGGCGCCTATCGAGACGCTCCGCCGGGTCTTCGAATCTGGTGCGGGGCGACGGTCGAAACCGCCGACATCGAGGCGCTGACGCCGTGGCTGGACTGGGCTTGGGAGAAGACGAAATGAGCGGGCAAGTGCGCGTTCTTGTCGCCGACAAGATGGACCCTCGGGCGGCCGCTATTTTCCGCGACCGGGGCATCGAAGCGGATGAGAAGCCCGGCCTTTCGACCGACGAGTTGAAGGCGATTATCGGCGACTATGACGGTCTCGCGGTGCGCAGCTCGACACGGGTCGCAGCGGCGGTCATGGACGCCGCGCTACCTCGCCTGAAAGTGATCGGCCGAGCCGGGATCGGGGTCGACACGATCGACGTCCCCGCCGCCTCGGCGCGCGGGATCGTGGTCATGAACACGCCGTTCGGCAACTCGATCACCACCGCCGAGCACGCGATCGCCATGCTGTTCGCGCTCGCCCGCGAAATCCCGCAGGCCGACCAGTCCACCCAGTCCGGCAAGTGGGAGAAGAGCCGTTTCATGGGGGTCGAGCTCGCCGGCAAGACCCTCGGCCTGATCGGCTGCGGCAATATCGGCTCGATCGTCGCCGACCGCGCCCACGGGCTGAAGATGAAGGTCGTCGCCTATGATCCCTTCCTGTCGCCGGAGCGCGCGGTCGAGCTGGGCGTCGATAAGGCGGAGCTCGATGAGCTTCTCGCCAGGGCAGACTTCATCACGCTTCATACGCCTCTGACCGACCAGACGCGCGGCATCCTGTCGCGCGAGGCGCTGGCGAAGACGAAACCGGGAGTCCGGATCGTCAATTGCGCACGCGGCGGGCTAATCGACGAAGCGGCATTGAAGGAGGGGCTCGACAGCGGCCATGTCGCCGGCGCTGCCCTCGATGTCTTCTCGCAGGAGCCCGCCACGGACAATCCGCTGTTCGGAACGCCGGGCCTGATCTGCACGCCTCATCTCGGCGCCTCGACGACCGAGGCCCAGGTCAATGTCGCCATCCAGGTTGCCGAGCAGATGGCCGACTATCTCCTGCTCGGCGGAATCACCAATGCGGTCAACGTGCCCTCGCTGTCCGCCGAGGAGGCGCCGCGCCTTCGCCCCTACATGGCGCTCGCCGAAAAGCTCGGGCGGCTGGTCGGCCAGGTCGTCGGCGCCCGAATCCGCTCGATCGATGTCGAGGTCGAAGGCGCCGCCGCGGAGCTCAACATCAAGCCGATCACCGGCGCCGTCCTAGCCGGCGTAATGAGCAGCTGGTCGGACTCGGTGAACATGGTCAATGCCCCCTATCTCGCGAAGGAGCGTGGGCTCGACGTCCGCGAAATCCGCAACAGCCAGGAGGGCGACTATCACACGCTGGTCGCCGTCACCGTCGGTACGGACGACGGACCGCGGCGGGTCGAAGGGACTTTGTTCGGCAACCGGGCGCCCAGGCTGGTGAAAATCTTCGACATCCCGGTCGAAGCCGAGCTCGCGGGCCAGATGATCTACATCGTCAACAGCGACGAGCCCGGCTTCATCGGGGCATTGGGCACGACCCTGGGCCAGCACGGAGTCAATATCGCCACCTTCAACCTCGGCCGCCGCGAGGAAGGCGGCGAGGCGGTCGCGTTGGTCGCGGTCGACGACCCGATCACGCCCGAGGTCTCGGACCGGCTCCACCACCTCCCGGGAGTGCGAGAGGTGGTCCCGCTGAGCTTCTGACGGCTACCCGTACGCAGCGCGAAGCGGACTTAGCGCAGCCGGATTGCCGTGCAGAGAAGAGTGCCCATGCACAGTGGCCAGACATCGGCTTCGGCCCTGAGATCCTTATGCACGCCCTGGACAACGAAATAGGTGTCCGGGCACGAGGCGGGTGCCGCTTTCGCCAGGGCGATCCCGTCGTGCGGACCACGGGCTACAGCGCCGGCGACGGCGTAGGGGGTTTTGACGGTGAGCGGTGATCCCTTGAGGTACATTCCGAGTGTCTGCCACCCATCGGATACGAGAACCGTCTGCCCTTTCGGGAATACCGGCGTGAGGTTCGCCGAACTGGTCGCCGACTTGAACACGATGCAGCCATTTTCCTCGGCGAAGGAACCGCTGTGCCGGGTTGCTCCGGCGATCGGGCCAGGCATCGTGTTCACGGCGAAATAGGGCGGCGGACGGTGCATCGCGAGGGACGGGTTGTCCTGAGCGGCACAGGACGTCAGGGCCAGACTGGCCGCAGCGCCGACTAAAGCAGAAGTGCGGAGGGAACGCGGTACGAGCCTATTCGTGTCAGAGCGCATCATAATAGCCTCCAGACCCACCGGCGGGAATGATACACTATATCTTTCTCACTGTCTAACGCCGAGCCAACTAGACGCCCCGCCACTCACCCCGTAGAGCCGCGCGGGCCGCTCACAACGGGGAATCACCTTGGCAAACGTCACCGTCATCGGCGCCCAGTGGGGCGACGAAGGCAAGGGCAAGATCGTCGACTGGCTGGCGAGCCGCGCCGACTTGGTCGTCCGCTTCCAGGGCGGCCACAACGCCGGCCACACGCTCGTCGTCGAGGGCAAGACCTACAAGCTGTCGCTGCTGCCGTCGGGAATCGTCACCGGCACGCCATCGATGATCGGCAACGGCGTTGTCCTCGACCCCTGGGCTCTCAAGTCCGAGGTCGAGCGCATTCGCGAGCAGGGCGTCAAGGTCACTCCCGACGTGCTGATGATCGCCGAGACCTGCCCGCTGATCCTTCCCATCCACCGCGACCTCGACGCGCTTCGCGAAGATGCCAGCGGCACCGGGAAGATCGGGACCACGCGCCGCGGGATCGGCCCCGCATATGAGGACAAGGTCGGCCGCCGCGCCATCCGCCTGTGCGACCTCGCGCACCTCGACGAACTCGACCCCATGCTCGACCGGCTGTGCGCTCACCATGACGCCCTTCGGGCCGGCTTCAGCGAACCGCCGGTCGACCGCAAGCGGCTTCGGCGCGACCTCGCCGAGATCGCCGAGTTCGTGCTTCCGTTCGCGCGCCCGGCCTGGCGCGACCTCGACAAGGCCAACAGGGTCGGCAAGCGGATCCTTTTCGAATGGGCGCAGGGCGTTCTCCTCGACGTCGATCACGGCACCTATCCGTTCGTCACTTCGTCCAACACGGTGGCAGGCACTGTTGCTGCGGGAAGCGGCACCGGGCCCCACGCCGCCGGCTTCGTTCTTGGAATCACAAAGGCCTACACCACCCGCGTCGGCTCGGGCCCGTTCCCGACCGAGCAGGACAATGAAGTGGGCGAGGAGCTCGGCACCCGCGGGCGGGAGTTCGGGACGGTGACCGGGCGCCAGCGCCGCTGCGGCTGGTTCGACGCGGTTCTCGTCCGCCAGGCCGTGGCGGTCGGCGGGATAACTGGGATCGCGCTCACCAAGCTCGATGTGCTCGACACGCTGGAAACGATCAGGGTCTGCACTGGTTACAGGCTCGACGGAGCGAAGCTCGATTACCTCCCGCCTCATCCCGCCGACCAGGCCCGGGTCGAGCCGGTCTATGCAGAGATCAAGGGCTGGGCGGAGTCGACCGCGGGAGCGCGCAGCTGGGCCGACCTTCCGGCACGGGCGATCAAATATGTCCGCCGTATCGAAGAGCTGATCCGCTGCCCGGTGGCGCTTGTGAGCACCTCGCCCGAACGCGACGACACGATCCTGGTGAAGGACCCGTTCGCGGGCTAGTGCCGAACCTCGAAGCCGCCGGCCCCCTCGCTCGCCGCGTCTTCCACCTGCACATTTTCGACCTCGGCCGCAGGGGGGCCGTCATGCATTCGTCCGATGAGCGCCTTCACCGCAGCTTCGTCACCTTCGACATGCGCTTCGACCGAACCGTCGTAGCAATTGCGGATCCAGCCGCTGACTCCGAGCCCGCGTGCCTGCTGCTGCGTCCATGTACGGTAGA
>DATAKH010000251.1:0-9714 GCA_036261735.1 Sphingomicrobium sp. | reverse complement strand
TGGAGCGTGAACGCCAATTGCCTCGATGAGCCGGTCCAGCTTGCGATCGAGCAGTTCGACGGACGCAACTGGAACCAGGCCAAGGCGCGCCTCGACGCGGGCACCCGCGGCGGCTAGTCGGCCCCCATGCACCGACCGCTTCGCCTGAGGCTCGACCGCTCTGCTCTCCAGCACAATTTCCAGTGGCTCGAGCAGCGCGCCGGAGTGCCTGCCGGGGCGGCCATCAAGGCGGACGGCTACGGCATTGGCGCCCGAGAGACGATGCGCGCCCTATACGATGCCGGCTGCCGCACCTTCTTCGTCTCGACCTACGCGGAAGCAGACGAGCTGGGTCCGGTTCCAGGAGACTCATCTGTGGTCGTGCTCCACGGGGTAGGGCCGCAGGACGTCGAAGCTGCGCTCGCAACACCGTCGCGTCCCGTTCTCAACAGCGTCGAGCAGGCCCAGCGGTGGAAACAGGTCGCTCCCGACCGGTCGGCAGACGTGATGATCGACACCGGGATGAACCGGCTCGGCCTTAGGCCGGAAGAGACGGCCGCTCTCGAAAGCCTCGATATCGACACGCTCCACAGCCATCTCGCCTGCGCGGACGAGGACTTGCCGATGAACGGCCGGCAACTGGCCGCCTTCCGCGAGGTCGTTGCGAAGGTGCCGGCAAAGCGCTGCGCCATCGCCAACTCCGCGGGTATCTGCCTCGGGAGCGACTACAGCTTCGACCTGGTGAGGCCGGGACTGTCCCTTTACGGCGGCATTCCGCGACCGGAGGCCAAGGGCAACATCCATCAGGTCGCGCGGGTCGAAGCGCAGGTCGTCCAGCGGCGGGTAATCCCTCCCGGCGAAACCTGCGGCTATGGCGCGACCTTTACCGCCGCTTCGGAAACGCAGGCGGCGATCGTCAACATTGGGTACGCCGATGGCTACCTGCGTGGCTTTTCGTCGCGCGGAAGCGCCTTTGTCGGTGAATTCGCCCTCCCCGTGCTCGGCCGGGTGTCCATGGACCTCGTCGCGCTTGGCTGCGATTCAGTGCCGGGCCTGCAAGAGGGAGACTGGGTCGAGCTCGACTACGATCTCCCGACTGCCTCGGAAGCGTCGGGACTCACCCAGTACGAACTGTTGACGACTTTGGGCTCGCGCTTCGAACGTCACTGGTCTTAGGAGCCGGCGTCTTCGGCTTGTAACGGCAAAGGTCGATCACGGGACAACGCCAGCATTCGGGCGTCCGCGCCTTGCAGACGTAGCGGCCGTGAAGGATCAGCCAATGATGGGCGTCGCGTCGGAACGGCCCGGGGACGATCCGGTCGAGCTTGGCTTCCACTTCATCGGGCGTCTTTCCCGGCGCCAGCCCGGTTCGGTTGCCGACCCGGAACACGTGGGTGTCGACCGCGAACGTCTCCTCGCCGAAGGCCGTGTTGAGGACCACGTTGGCGGTCTTGCGGCCGACTCCCGGCAGCGATTGAAGCTCTTCGCGGGTTCGCGGGACCTCGCCCCCGAAGTCGCGGATCAATGCTTTCGAGAGAGCGATGACGTTCTTCGCCTTGGTGTTGAACAGGCCGATCGTCTTGATCTGGTCGCGCAGCGAATCCTCGCCGAGCTCGACCATCTCCTCCGGCGTCTTCACCTTGACGAAAAGCGGACGGCACGCCGCGTTGACGCTGGCGTCGGTTGCCTGCGCCGAAAGGACGACGGCGACGAGCAGCGTATAGGGGTTGGTGAATTCGAGCTCGGTCGTCGGCGATGGATTGTCTTCCGCCAGCCGCCGGAAGAACTCGAAAACCTCGTCCTTTTTCACAAGGAGTTGATGACGTCGCGCATCGAATAGAGCCCGGGCGGCTTGCCGGCGAGGAAGCGGGCTGCGGCGAGCGCTCCGCGAGCGAAGATCATCCGATTTTCGGCGCGGTGCGAAAGGATCAGCCGCTCACTAGGCCCGGCGAAGATCACGTCGTGCTCGCCCGCCGCGCTCCCGCCGCGTAGCGATGCGAAGCCAATCGCGCCTTCCGCCCGGACAAGGCCGGTGCCGTGGCGGCCGCTTTCGGCCTGCATCGGAGCGCCGCGTCCCCGCGCCACCGCTTCGCCTAGCGCCAGCGCGGTGCCGGAGGGCGAGTCAGCCTTCATTCGATGGTGCATGTCTAGGATCTCGATGTCCCACTCGGGCCCGAGCGCTTGCGCGGCCCGCTCAACGAGATCGGAAAGGACGGCCACTCCGAGCGACGTATTCGCAGCGCGGAGGACCGCCACCTTCTGCGACGCGTCGGCGATTCGGGCGTCGTCCGATTCATCGAGTCCTGTCGTCCCGATCAGTATCGGAACCCCGCCGGCGACGGCGCGATCGAGGCTCGATTGCAGTGCATCAGGGGCAGAAAAGTCGACTAGGACGTCGCCTGCATCCGGGTCGATCGCGAAACCTGGATTCTCGGCCGCCGCCTGCGCGATGGCCTTGCCCATTCGGCCGTTGGGCGCGAACAAGGTGATCCGAATTGGCTTGTCGGCGGCGGTCATTCGCACTGATTAGCGAAGCCGCTCCTGCAGGGCCAGCGCGGCCGCAGGGGCACGGACTTTCGCTCCGTTGATCATGAAGATGTAGGAATCGCGGCCCTCGGCGGCCCAGCGATCGGCGAGCTTGGCGAATTCGTCGAGCTTCACCTCGGAATAGCCGATGGGTTCATTCTCGCTCATGCGCTGGAGCCGCGCATAAGCGAAACTCGCCGTCGCCGCGTCGATGGTCGGAAATTCATCGTCGTCGCCGAAGACCACGGCCACGTCATGCTTGCGGCACAGCGCGTAGAAGCGCTCGTCGCGGAAGCTTTCGTGGCGCGGCTCGATCGCGTGGCGAAGCGGGATTCCATCCACGCTGCGCGGCAGCAGCTCGAAAAATCCGGCAATGTCGGCGGCGTCGAACTGCCGGCGCGACGCGAGCGTCCACAAGATCGGGCCCAGCTTTTCGCCGAGCCTTGCCATTCCTTGCGCGAAATAGGTTTCCAGACCTTCGCCGCCTTCCGACAGTCGGGGGCGGGTGACGCAATAGCGCGAGCCCTTGATCGCGAACTGGAAACCGTCGGGAACGGACTCTGCCCAATTTTGCCAGCTCTTCTGGCTCTGGCGGCCGTAGAAGGTCGCGTTGATCTCGATCGCGCCGAACCGGCGCGATGCAAACTCGAGTTCGCTGCGTTGCGGCAGGTCCGGCGGATAGAAGGTTCCGCGCCAGGGCGGAAACGTCCAACCGCCGATCCCGATACGGATTCGAGCGTCGGTCACGTGCGCAAAATGTCGGCAGGTACCGGCCGGTCCCGGGTCGAGACCGGCCGGGAAATTACTGCGTCGCTCCCGGTGATTCGGGGGCCGGAGCGTCCGACACCGAGGCCTGGGATGCGAGGTCGTTGAGCTTGGCGGTCGTGATTCCGAGCACCGCTCCCTTGGGGCTTCCGAAAACGCCCGATCGCGGCAGGCGCACGGTCTTGCCGCTGGCCAGCTTGACGGTGACTAGCGATTCGTCGATCGCGTCGATCTCTCCGGCGAGCGACCCGTCGCTGCCATAGACCTGCGCCCCGACCGCGACCGCCGCATTGGCTTCGGCCAACGCCTTCTCGGTTTCGGCATCGAGCTCCGCAGCCGTCATCGCGAACAGCAGCTTGCCTTCGCTTGCGGTAAACGACGCCATCGGCAGCTGGACTTCGTGCTTGTGCGTCTTGAGGATCAGATTGTCGCCCTTGACGCCGGTGACGATTCCGACATTTCCGCCGCTCGGGTCAACGACCTGCATGCCCGGGCGGACGTCCGCCGGCGTGGCGGCGAAGGCCGCGCTAAGAGAAAGAGGCGCTGCGGCGATCGCCGCTGCGTAGGCGTAGGTCTTCAGCTTGAAACCAAGCATAGTTAGCGAGTCTCCCATGTGGATTACGAGCGCATACTATCGGAAAGAGCCCAGAAAACGCAAATTCACGGCACTGAAATCGGGTCGCTTTCGTTAGGGCAGCGAAACGGCAGCGAGGATTAGGAATGGCGGAGCGGCGCGCGGGGCAAGACGAGCATCTGTTCCTGAAGTTGTTCGCGGTGCCGATCGGTCTCGCGGCGATCTGGTTCCTGTACACCGTCGCGTCCGGGCTGCTGCTCCTGTTCCTTGCGATGTTTGTCGCGATCGGCCTCAACGGCCCGGTGCTTCGGCTGCAGCGCCGCGGCTGGACGCGACACACAGCCGCGCTCGTGGTCCTGCTCGCATTCTTTGCCGTGGTCGTCGCCGTGTGCTGGATGGTCCTGCCGAAGATTGCCAATCAAATGGTGGCCCTCGTCAACGGTTTTCCGGACCTGATAACCTCGGGATCGAAGCGGTTGGCCTACAGCTTGCGCAACTACCCCGACCTGCAAGAGGCAGTCAGGCTGGATGGCGACGCCCTCTCGGGCCTCGCTCCCGACGCGGTGCGGCTGCTCGTCGGCGGCGTCGGCGCCTCTTTCAAGGTGCTGGAGATTGCGGCCGCCCTCATCGTCTTCTTCGCATCGATCATCTACCTGACGCTCAATCCCAAGCCGCTGCTGGTCCGTTACTTCAGCCTGTACAGCGACAAGCTGAGGCCGAAGGCAATGCGCAGCTTCGTCCGGTTTTCGGCGATGGTCGCGGGCTGGATGAGGGCGAACGCGATTGTCGGCTCGATCCAAGCGGTGCTCGTCGGAACGTTCCTGTCGCTGATGGACATCCCTGGCGCGCTCGTCTGGGCGGCGCTCGCCTTCTTCTCCGAATTCGTCCCACGGCTGGGCGGCTACATCATGGCGACTCCGCCGGTGTTGATCGCATTGACCGTGAGCCCGATGACGGCGCTGTGGGTGGCGCTGTTCTACCTCGTGATGAACGAGGCTCTCGGAAATCTCGTCACACCGCAGGTGAGCGGAGCGCAGATGAACATCCACCCGTTCATCATCATCCTGTCGCTGGTTATCCTTGCGCTGGGATTCGGCTTCATGGGCGCGCTGGTGGCGACTCCTTTCGCGGCGTTCGTGATCGCCCATCTCGACGGATTCCGCTCGCGCGAGAAGCAGGCCGCGGCCGAGGAACTAGTGGAAAAGCAGAGCCGCCGAGCGAAGGCAGGTAAGTAAGGCGAATACTTCCGCGTTAGGCCCCGGTCTTTCCGTCGCTGGCTTAGGTGCGATCCTTGTCGTCGAGCTCGCGAGGTCAGAGGATCATCGTCGCGCGTTCCTGGACGGGCAGGGCAGGACCCGGTGTGACGAAGTCTTCGACGGCTTTCCAGCTGCCGTCCGCCTGCTTTTGCCAGACCGTCAGATAATAGCCGCGGCTGGACTGCGGCCGCTTTGTCGCCGGGTCTGTGATCGTCATCATGAACTGGCCGCGGGTGTAAGCGAGGTCGCCGGAATCGGCGACCTCGATCCGATTGGCGCGAAAGACCATGCTGAGGTTGGGGTCCTTAACGATCCCGGCTGTCGCTTCACGCAGTGCGTCCCTGCCGCGTACAAGCTGTTCCCCCGGAGCGGCGAGCGCTGCATCGTTGGTGTAGAAGCCGGCAAGTGCCTCGCCGTCGCGCGCCGCATAGGCACGACCCCATGCCTCTTCCTGCGTAAGAATCTGCTGCTTCACCGCTTCTGTGTTCGTCTTCGCCGGCTCCGCTGAGCAAGCGGATAAAGTCAGCGCCGCAAGCGCGGCCGGGATAATGTCTAAGCGCATATTGTCCTCCCTGACTGAGGCGAGACAATCATGGCTGGGCGAGTCGCACAAGCCAGTGAGCGCCGCTAAGCGCATGCAATGACCGACGCTGTTAGGAACATCGTGATCCTCACCGGCGCCGGTGTGTCGGCAGAGAGCGGCCTTTCGACGTTCCGCGGCCCCGACGGGCTGTGGGAGGGGCACCGGGTCGAGGACGTGGCGACTCCGGAGGGCTTCGCTCGCGACCCGGCTCTGGTCCACGCCTTCTACGATGCGCGGAGGGCAAGGCTTTCGGCCGTAACGCCCAATGCCGCGCACGAGGCGCTGGCACGGCTCGACCGGGAGTGGCCGGGCGAGCTGCTGCTGGTCACGCAGAACGTCGACGACCTCCACGAGCGCGCGGGCTCGAAGCGGCTCGTTCACATGCATGGGGAGCTGGCGAAGGGCTGGTGCCTGCGTTGCGACCGGCGCTTCGGCTGGACCGGGCCGATGGGCGAGGGCGCGGCATGTCCTAGCTGCGGGACAAGCGGACTAGTGCGGCCCGACATCGTGTGGTTCGGAGAAATGCCGTACCGCATGGAAGAAATCGATGCAGCCATTGATCGCTGCGATCTGTTCGTCTCGATCGGGACGTCGGGCGCTGTCTACCCGGCCGCCGGATTCGTCCAAACCGCTCGCTATTGCCGCGCTCGGACTCTGGAGATGAATCTCGAACCGAGCCTCGGCAGCTTCCTGTTTGGCGAAAGCCGGATCGGTCGCGCGGGGGACTTGGTGCCGGAGTGGGTCGAAGAGCTGCTAGCTGGCGAAGCCTAGTCCGCCCATTCCAGGCCGATTTCGCGATAGAGGCCGCGGTCCTCGCCCCATTTTGGATTGACCTTGACGTGAAGGAACAGGTGAACGTCGCGGCCAAGATGCTCCGCTATCGCCTGCCGCGCCTTTTCGCCGATCTCCTTGAGCCGCCGGCCGCCTTTTCCGATCACGATCCCCTTTTGGCTGTCGCGTTCGACGAGGATCTGCTGACGGATCGCTGCTGAGCCGTCCGGGCGGTCTTCCCAGCTCTCGGTCTCGACTGCCGCCGAATAGGGCAGCTCCTGGTAGAGCTGCTCGTAGATCTGCTCGCGGGTCAGTTCGGCGGCGATCATCCGGTCGGTCGCGTCCGAAACCTCATCTTCGGGGTAGAGCCACGGGCCTTCGGGCATGGCCTGCGCCAGTGCCGACTTCAGGTCCTGGACTCCGTCCCCCTGCGCGGCGCTGATCATAAACACCTTGTCGGGATCGAGCCGCTGCGTGAGCTGTAACGAAAGCCCGAGAAGCTGTTCCTTCTGCTTGACGAGGTCGGTCTTGTTGAGCGCGATGAACAACGGGTGGCGACGCTTCTCCAGCCCGGCAATCGCCCGCTCGACTTCAGCGGTGGCGCCGGCTTTGGAATCGATCACCAGTAGGACCAGCTCCGCGTCCTCGGCGCCCGTCCAGGCTGCCTGGACCATCGCGCGATCGAGCCGCCGCCGCGGCTCGAAAATGCCGGGCGTATCGACAAGCAGGATCTGCGTGCCGCCTTCGATCGCGATTCCCATCAGCCGGGCCCGCGTGGTCTGCGCCTTGGCGCTGACGATCGCGACCTTCTGCCCGACGAGCGCATTGACCAGGGTCGACTTGCCCGCATTGGGGGCGCCGATCACGGCAACGAAGCCGGCGCGTGTCGTTTCGTCCCTCATTTCAACTTCGACAACAATGCTTGCGCCGCCTGGGTTTCCGCTTCCTGCTTGCTCGTGCCCTCCGCCTCGGCATCGCCGAGCGTCGGGATGGACGCCCGCACTGTGAAGCGCGGCGCATGGTGGGAGCCGGTTTTCGACACAACTTCGTACATGGGGTTGGGGAGGTCGCGCGCGGCGGCGAGCTCCTGGAGCGCCGACTTGGGATGTTGCGGGACCCGCCGCTGCTCCTCGATCAGCGGCCCCCACAAGCGCCGGATCAGCGCTTCCGCTGCCTCGAGGCCTCGTTCGAGGAAAACCGCGCCAATCAGCGCCTCGACTACGTCGCCGAGGACATTGTCGCTCCAGTTGGCACGGTCGTCGCGTGCCTGCTTGCCGAGGCGGATGACGTTCGGCAGGCCGATCTCGCGGCCCACGTCGCCGCAGGTGACCCGGTCGACGAGCGTATTGAACCGCTTCGACAATTTGCCTTCGGGCTCGTTCGGAAAGCGCTCGTAGAGCCAGCGGGCCATCACCAGTCCGAGAACGCGGTCGCCGAGAAACTCGAGCCGCTCGTAATTGTCGCCTCGGCTGCTCGAATGGGTGAGGGCCGACTCGAACAAGGCCAGGTCTGCGGGCTCGTACGCTAGCCGTTCGGTCACGAATTTGGCGACGTCATCGTTCATCGTGCACCGGAGTCGAGGCTTTTGCCGAGGCGCTCGGTCCTGAGCGCGCTGAACCACGTCCACGGCTTGACGTAGCTCGAGCTTCCGTCGGTCGACCAAAAAACCATGGTCGCGCGGCCGACGAGGTGATCGAGCGGAACGAAACCGATTCCGCCCTCGGCGGGCGAGAAGCGGCTGTCGAGGCTGTCGTCGCGATTGTCGCCCATCAGGAACACGTACCCTGCCGGCACTTTCGTCGCTGGATAGTTGTCGCCGATTCCGCCACTCACCTGGTCGAGCACCCGGTAGCTGGCGCCGTTCGGGAGCGTTTCGCGATAGCCGGCACGAAGGCACATCCCGTTACGACCGATGGTTGGCGTGCCGATCGTGCGGCACGGGCTGTTCGGCGAAACCGCAGCGGCTATGCGCTCGGTCCTGCTTCCCGTCACGGAACGGCCGTTGAGGACCAGCCGGCCGTTGCGAACCTCGATCGTGTCGCCGGGAAGCCCGATCAGACGTTTGACGTAATCCTGTTCCTTGTTGTCCGGCGTCACGAATACGACGACATCGCCGCGCTCCGGCAGGCTCGAGAAGATGCGCCCTTCCAAAGGCGGGAACTGAAAGGGAAAGCTGTAGCGCGAGTAACCGTACGGCCATTTCGCGACGATCAAATAATCGCCGACGTGAAGCGTCGGAAGCATCGACCCCGATGGGATGCTGAACGGCGCGAAGACCATGCTCCGAACCATCCAGGCGACCAAGGCGACGATGAGGATGAAGCGGAGCGTCCCGCCGCCCGGTCGTCTCTGCTTTTTTAGGGCCGGCGATCGCTTCATTGAATCGCTTGTGCGGGGGCCGGCGGCGAAACGTCAAGCTATGGCAATATCGCGCGCCGCCGGTATGAGGCCCAGCAATGGCGAACGACCCGTGGACCGAAATCGGCGCGTATGAGCTCAAGCGGCTCGATCGCCTCTTCGCCGAGGAGCCCGATCGGCTGGAACGGCTCGCCCACGAGGTCGCGGGTATCTATTTCGATTGGTCGAAGACACACCTTGACGAGCCATTGATCGCTGCCTTCGCGAAGCTTTCGGAGAAGCGCGATTTCGAAGCGGCGCGTGATGCCCTGTTTGCGGGCGAAGTCGTTAACGTCACCGAGGGGCGCCCTGCCGAGCATGTCGCCGAGCGCGGGTCGGGCAGTCCGGCCGCGGTGCAGCTCGCGGCGTCGCGGCGGTCGAGGATTCGCGCGGTCGTCGATGCGATTGAGGCGGGCGCGTTCGGCGACGTCAGCGCAATTCTCCACATCGGCATCGGCGGCTCGCTGCTCGGACCGAAATTGCTGGTCGACGCGCTGGGCCAGGACGGTCGGCGGTTGCAGACACGGTTTCTCTCCAACATTGACCCGAATGCGTTCCGCGAAGCGATCGAGCCGCTCGACCCCGCGACGACGCTGGTGATCGCCGCCTCAAAGACGTTCACCACCGCCGAGACAATGACGAACCTTGCTGCCTCGCTCGATTGGCTGGTGCAAGGCGGGGTTTCCGACCCCTACGGCCGAGTCATCGCTGTCACGGCCTCGCCCGAGGCCGCTGTCGAAGCCGGAATCGACGAGAGCCGGATTCTGCAGTTCTCGGAAGGCGTCGGCGGACGCTATTCGCTGTGGAGCACCGTCTCGATCTCCGCCGCCCTCGCGCTTGGCTGGGAGGCATTCGAGGAACTA
>DATAKH010000250.1:0-7080 GCA_036261735.1 Sphingomicrobium sp. | reverse complement strand
TGCGGCACCCAGTCGCGCCCGGTCAGCAGCAGCGACTGCGCCGTGCGGTCGAACAAGGCGTCGATTCCGGCCGTGACCAGCAGGTCTTCGAATCCCGGCACTGCCCGCTGATAACTGAGCTTGCCGCCGAACTTGCGGCTGTTGTTCACCGACTGGTCGAACAGGTTTCCGGTCGGGTCGATGGCCGGGTCCTGGAAGGTCGCGAACGCCCCGCCGCCGAAGATGTCGCGGGTGCGGCTGAAGAAGGCCTGGCCGGCAAGGTTGCCGCCCGCGAGGTCCTTGTCGGTGAACGATGCCGACAACAGCTCGGCGCGGTTCGACGGCGGCTCACCCGGCGTTTCGCCGAGTTCGCTAGAGGTCGGAATCCCTTCCGTGCGGTCGCCTTCAACGACGACATAATGGCCGTTGCCTTCGAGGTCGAAGCGGTTGGCGACGACTTCGAAGCGGGCGCTGTCGCTGACCTGCCAGCCGAAGCGGCCGAACGCCGACCAGCTGTCGCTGTCCTGGATTTCACCCTGGGTCCCGTCGACCCCGAGCCGCTGCCCGTCGGCATCGACGAACGCTCCGCGCCGCTCGAACGAAAGCCCTGCAGTCGCGTCGAACGCGCCGCCTCGCCACGAGGCCAGGCCCGCGGTCTTCGCGCCGAGACTATTGCCGGAAAAGCCGTCTTGCGCGGTCGTCTGGTTCTGAGTCCTGAAAGACCAACCGTCCGCGGCGGGTGCTCCGACCGTCACCTGGTTCACGACGCCGCCGGTCGCGCCGATCCCCTGCAGCGCGTTGGATCCGTAGATCACCTCGACCCGCTCGATGAAGAAGGGGTCGATCGTGTAGGCGTCACGCGATCCGTCGCGGATCGGGGTCGACTGCGGAACCCCGTTGATCGCGAACAGCGCCGACCGGCCGCGCAAGCTCTCGCCCGAGCCCGACAGCTTCTCGCGGGTCGGCGAGAAGGACGGCATCGTCGCCGAAACCGCATCGATTACCGAGCCGGAGATGAGCACCTGCTCCTCGAGCTGCTCGCCGCCGAGGACATCGAACGTCAGTGGCAGGGCGGTCGCGGGAAGGATCGATCGGGCACCGGTGACGATGACTTCGGAATCATCCTGGTCGCCGGGAAGCTGCGTCGCCTGCTCGGCGGCGGCGGCTGTGACGTTTTCGGATTTCTCGGGAGCTGCCCAGGCCGGAGCTGAAACCAACGACGCCGCACCAACCAACAACAACCGCTTCACTTCGGACCCCTTTGCTACACTCCAACGGTCGGCGGCCTATCGTTGTTGCGAACGCTTATCAATAGCAGAAGAGGACATTGCCCCGAAAAAAGGGCGACCCCTTGCGGAGCCGCCCTTCCTGTCCGCGAATGCTTCAAGACATCCGCGAAATCATTTTTCGAAGCTTACTTGAGCTCGACGGTTCCGCCGGCGTCTTCGATCTGCTTCTTGATCTTCTCGGCCTCGTCCTTCGACACGCCTTCCTTGACGGCCTTGGGAGCGCCTTCGACCAGGGCCTTCGCCTCGCCGAGGCCAAGGTTGGTGATCGCGCGGACTTCCTTGATCACGTTGATCTTCTTGCCGCCGTCGCCGGTGAGGATAACGTCGAACTCGCTCTTCTCTTCGGCCGGAGCGCCGCCCGCGGCGCCGCCGCCGGCAGCCGGAGCAGCCGCAACCGCAGCCGCTGCCGAAACGCCCCACTTTTCCTCGAGCGCTTTCGCCAGGTCGGCGGCCTCGAGAACGGTCAGTTCGGAAAGCTGGTCGACCAGCTTGTTGATGTCAGCCATTGTTCAAACTCCTGTGCGGGGTCTCACCCCATGTGCGTTGAAAACAAAGAAACTTAAGCGGCTTCCTTGGCCCCATAGGCCGCGAAGACCCGCGCCAGCTGCGCGCCCGGCTCGTTGACGGTGCGAGCGATCTTGCTCGCAGGCGCCTGGATGAGCCCGACGATCTTGGCCCGAAGCTCGTCGAGCGACGGAAGCGCGGCCAGGGCCTTGATCCCGTCGACGTCGAGCACGGTGTCGCCCATCGCTCCGCCGACGATTTCGAGCCTGTCGTTCGTCTTGGCGAAATCCACCGCGACCTTGGCAGCCGCGACGGGGTCATTGGACGTCGCAAGCGCGGTCGGTCCCTTTAGAAGGTCTCCGATCGGCTGGTAGCGAGTGCCGTCCAGGGCGATGAGTGCAAGCCGGTTCTTCGCAACTTTGAACTGGGCGCCAGCGTCGCGCATCTTCAGTCGGAGATCCGTCGACTGCTCGACCGACAACCCGAGGTTGCGAGTCACGACGACGACGCTCGTCTCCGAGAAGACTTGCTTCAGCTGGTCGACCAGATCGGCTTTTTGCGAACGATCCATGCCAACTCCAACTATTCGGCCGGAGCCGAAGCCCTGACCGAGGTTCAACAAATGCCCGGACGGCTTTCGCCCGGGCGATGGTGTCCGTGGGGAGTTGGATCGCTGGCGCGCCCAGGAGGCAACGCACGGCAGCGGGCAAGCCCGCCGAATGATTCCTGTCCCCGTCTAGGCTGCGAATTAAGGGGCAAGCCCCAGCAACTGTCTCGGACGGTTGCACCGGACAAGCCGATGCGAGGCCGCGCCTATAGCGGTTTCGCGTGGACGATCAACCTCTTTCGGGAAGCGACGGGGCCGTAGCGGCCGGAGCTGCTGCGGGAGCCGCAGCGGCGGGAGCGTGCGACTGCAGCCACTCGCCGACCTGCGCCCTGATCCGCGGCTCGGTCTCAAGCCGCACCTTGATACGGTTGATCGCCTGGTCGATCGGCTTTCGGGCGCTCGCCGCGATATGCTCGCTTGCGTAGCTTTCGAGCTTGGTGATCGTCTCGGCCTTGTCGCTTCCCGACGCCACTCGAGCGACGAATCGCGACTGCGAGGACGCATCGACGAACCTCGAAACCTGATCCCAGTGGCTGGTCACGAAGTCGAGCGCCAGCTCCGGGTGCCTGTTCGAGACCGCGCCGATCATGCCGGCGCTGATCGTCTTGCCTGGCTCGTCGGTCAGGGCGAGCTCGAGGGTCCGGCGCGCAAGCGTCTCGTCCTCCGCCGCTCCAAGCAGCGAATAAAGGTTCTGCCGTTCCGTCGCGCTCGACGCGTTGCGCGCCATCGCGTGGATCTGCTCCCAAGTCGCCGCATCGGCATTGGCCGCGATGATCGCGAGCCAGGTCCGCTTGAGCCCTCCCGGCACGGCATTCGCGTCCGTCTGCATCGCCGTGAACAGGCGCTTCGCCTCGGCCGTGATGTTCGGATTGCGAATGCGGCCGAGCACGGAAATCAGCCCCGGACGCAGCGTCGTGATCGACGGCTTTTCGTTGGGCCGGGGGACGAGCCCGATCTGCGCCAGGACCGGTGCATAACGCTGCTCGATGATCGCTGCGATCCGCTTCTGGTTGGCAGGATCGCCGTCGAAGGCCTGGTACAGCCCGCTCCAGTTGCCGAGGCCAAGGCCGATCAACTCCGGGCGCGCATCGGCCGGGATCGCGCTGATGAACTCCAGCGCAATCCCCATCGGCTGGTAATTGGCATAGGACAGCGACGCCTGATCCTCGACAAGGCCGTACTGGTCGAGCGCTCCAAGCTGGTTGAAAGCGGTCAGTAGCCGCTGCGCGCCGGCCGGCTCATAGAGGCTTCGGAAATAGCCGGTCTGGCCGGTATTGACGATCAGCGGGCCACAGCCGGGAACGGTCATTTGAGTTTCGCGCCCTTGGGTGATGGCAGTAACCGGCTTGCCTCCGATCGTCATCGCACGAACCGGCACGTGCCAGCTCAGCGGCTGGAACGAACCCGGCTTGCGGTCGACCGAGAACTCGTCCTGGACCAGCGTCACCTGGGTCTGGCCACTCTGGCAGGTCGCGGCCCCGACGCGGATCAGTGGAACCCCGGGCTGCAGCGTGAAGTCATGCGCCATCTGGGTCAGGCCGGTCGCCCCGGCCGCTTCGACGGCTCGCCACAGGTCGTCGGTGCGGGTGTTCCGGAAAGCGTGCTTGCGCATATAGGCCTGGATGCCCCGCTGCCACACGTCGGCTCCGGCGAAGCCCTCGAACATCGAGATGACCGACTGGCCTTTCGAATAGGTGATGCTGTCAAAGGCCTGGTTCGCCTGTTCGACGGTCCGGACCTGCTGGACGATCGGGTGGGTGGTCGTCAGCGAATCCTGCCCCATCGCCGCCTCGCGTGAGCCGATCGCGTCGAACTCCGCGCCCCAGTCGGGGTGGAAGTGCTTGGTGGCCTTGGTCGCCATCCAGCTGGCAAAGCCTTCGTTCAGCCACAAATCATCCCACCATGCCATGGTGACGAGATCGCCGAACCACTGGTGCGCCATCTCGTGCGCATTGACTCCGAAGATCGCCTGGCGTTCGCCCTCGGTGGTGACCGCGGGATCGTCGAGCAGGATGCGCTCGAAGGTGAAGATCGCGCCCCAATTCTCCATCGCGCTGAAGAATTGCGACTGGCCGGGCCCGGCGACGTTGTCGAGCTTCGGAAGCGGATAGGCCACTCCGAAATAGTCGTTGTAGTAAGGCAGGATCTGCGCCGCGCCCTCGAGCGCGGTCTGCGCCTTCGATTCATTGCCGCGGCCCATGACGATCCCGACTTCGGTATCGCCGGCCATCGTCTTGATCCGCCCGAACTCGCCCGATCCCAGGAAGAGGAGATAGGTCGACATCGGCGGAGTGCGGTCGAACGTCACCCGCTTGAGCCCGCCCGCTATCGCAGCGCTGCTCTTCACCGGCATGTTGCTGACCGGCATTTCGCCCGCCGGAACAACCGCGGTCACGTCCCAGGTCGCCTTGTAGTCGGGCTCGTCCCAGGTCGGAACGAAGCGGCGCGCGTCGGCGGGCTCGAACTGGGTGAAGATCGCCCGCTTCTCGGCGCCGGCGGGGTTCTTGTAGTCGAGGGCGAACAGGCCGTTCGCCTGCTCGTTGATCTTGCCCGAATAGTCGATCGTCAGCCGGTACTGGCCGGGCTGCAGGCGCCGCCCGAACGCAAGCGAGGCGGTCTGCGCCTCCTCGTCCATCGTGACGGTGGCCGGAAGCGCAGCGCCCGACCGCGGCGACAGCGAAGCCTTCTTGATGTCGAGATCCAGCGCGTTGAGGACCAGCGCGTCGGTCGGCTGAACCACCTTGAGGTCGATGACGACATTGCCATCGAAGGTCAGCGTCGGGGCGTGCGGCGTGACGGTCAGCGCATAATGGCTTGGAACCGCGGTGCGGGGAAGCTGGGTCGGGACCGCGAGGTCGACGGTGTCGGCCTGGGCGGGAGGAGGCGGAGCGGCCTGCGCCTGGACGGCGGCGGCCAGTGCCGCCGTTGCGAGCAGCGTCTTCATCAGCTTCATGTGCGTGGAACCCCTTGCCGGACGAATATGGTCGCGCGCGCCCCTAGCCCGCGAAGCCCGGCAAATCACCCCGCCGTTCGACGAACGGTCGCTGCCCTTCCCCGGGCGGCGAGGCGGAGCCGCGACGGCCCCGCCTCACGCATCGGCTCAGGCGCCCGGAACCTCTTCGAGGTCGAGCTTGACGCCCGGGCCCATCGAGCTGGTCAGTGCGACCTTCTGCACGAACTTGCCCTTGGCGCCCGACGGCTTTGCCTTGGAGATGGCGTCCATGAACGCGGTGAAATTGGCCTTGAGGTCTTCCTCGGGGAAGCTCGCCTTGCCGATCCCGGCGTGGACGATCCCCGCCTTCTCGACGCGGAACTCCACCTGGCCGGACTTGGCCGCCTTGACCGCTTCGCCGACGTTGGGGGTGACGGTGCCGAGCTTCGGGTTGGGCATCAGCCCCTTGGGGCCGAGCACCTTTCCGAGCCGCCCGACGACGCCCATCATGTCCGGGGTCGCGATGACCCGGTCGAAGTCGCTCTTGCCGCCCTGGATCTCTTCCATCAGGTCCTCGGCACCGACGATGTCGGCGCCCGCCGCCTTGGCCTCGTCGGCCTTGTCGCCCTTGGCGAACACCGCGACGCGGACGTCCTTGCCGGTGCCCTTGGGAAGCGAGACGACTCCGCGGACCATCTGGTCGGCGTGGCGCGGATCTACTCCCAGGTTGAGCGCCAGCTCGACCGTTTCGTCGAACTTGGCGGTCGCGTTGGCCTTGACCAGCGCGATCGCCTCATCGACGCCGTAGAACTTGTTGCGGTCGACGGGGGTGAGCGCCTGCTGCCGCTTCGAAAGCTTTGCCATGTCTTAGCCCTCCACCACGGTGAGGCCCATCGCGCGGGCACTGCCTTCGATGATCTTCGACGCGGCGTCGAGGTCGTTGGCGTTGAGGTCGGCCATCTTCGCCTCGGCGATCTCGCGAAGCTGCGAGCGCTTGATCGTTCCGGCGCTTTCCTTGCCGGTCTCGCTCGAGCCCTTCTTGATCCGCGCCGCCTTCTTCAGGAGGAAGCTTGCGGGCGGGGTCTTGGTGACGAAGCTGAACGAACGGTCCGCATAGACGGTGATGGTGGTCGGCACCGGAGCGCCCTTTTCCATCTCCTGCGTGGCGGCGTTGAACGCCTTGCAGAATTCCATGATGTTGACGCCGCGCTGGCCAAGCGCCGGGCCGATCGGCGGCGACGGATTGGCGATGCCCGCGGGCACCTGCAGCTTGATATAGCCGGTAATTTTCTTTGCCATGTCTCACTCTCGGTTTCGCTCAAAGTGGTACTTTGAGCGAGGGGTTCGAAGTTTAGTGGTGCATGCGACTGCCCGGAGGCAATCTCCCACAATGGTTCCAATGCTGATGCGCTGGAGGCGGGCCACATAGTGGATGCGTGCCGGGTACGCAATCTTTCCCGAAAGTGGTAGGGGAGGCCGCGGTGGGTGAACGGAAACACAGGGGATATCCGATGATCCGACCGCTCATGCTCGCGCTCGCCGCGAGCGCTTTCGTCGCAACCGCCGGCAACGCCCAGGTGATGCCCGGCGACCTCAAATGGGGACCGGCGCCCCCGGGCCTCCCGGCCGGAGCGCAGCTCGCGGTGCTGTCCGGCGACCCGACCAAGCAGGGGATGTTCACCATCCGCCTGAAATTCCCGCCCGGCTTCTCGGTCGCCCCGCACCATCATCCGACGCCCGAGCTGGTGACGGTGGTGGACGGGCAGCTG
>DATAKH010000249.1:0-6317 GCA_036261735.1 Sphingomicrobium sp. | reverse complement strand
GGGAGCTTCTACTTCCTCGCCGGAGCTTCCGGCGCGGGAAAGACGTCGCTGTTGAAGCTGCTGTACCTCGCCCAGCGGCCGACCCGCGGGCGCATTCGCCTGTTTGGGCACGACCTCAGCGACGCCGCGAGGGAAGAGCTTCCCGCGCTCCGCCGGCGGATTGGAGTGGTCTTCCAGGACTTCCGGCTCATCCGCCATCTCTCGGCATTCGACAATGTCGCGCTTCCGCTGAGAATTGCCGGCCGCAACGAGGCGGAGATCGCCTCCGCGGTTGGCGAAATGCTCGACTGGGTCGGCCTCGGCGACCGCTCGGGCGCCCGCCCAGCAACCCTTTCCGGCGGCGAACAGCAGCGGGTGGCCATCGCTCGCGCAGTGATCACCAAGCCCGACCTTTTGGTCGCCGACGAACCGACCGGCAATGTCGACTCGGACATGGCAAAGCGGCTCCTCCACCTGTTCGCGGCCCTCAACGAGCTCGGTACAACCGTCGTCGTCGCGACCCACGACCTCGGGCTGATTGCCTCTACCCCCCGGGCCGAGCTGATGCGGCTCGATTCGGGCTCGCTCGTCGACCCGACAGGATCGCTTCGTAACCCGCCGCGCAACGACAGGATCGAGGCGCGCCCATGATTCTCGACCGCATCTGGACCCCGGCGCCGCAGGCGCGGCTGCTTCCGGTCGAGAAGCTTCACGTCCCAACGCTTGCAGTGACGGCGATCATGACCTTCGCGATGGTGCTGGTCGCTGCTGCCGGCCTAGCCCTCGCCAACGCGGCCTCGCTTGTCGCGGGGGGAGCGGAAAACAGCTATGTCGTCGAGTTGCCGGCAGCAGCGGTTCCGGATCTTCCGCGTGCCGTCGAAGCGGCGAAAGCCGTCCCGGGAGTGCGCAATGTCACCCCTGTCCCGGAGGCGGAAATGCGCCGGACGCTCGAGCGCTGGCTCGGCGAAGCAGCCTCCAGCCCCGACCTTCCGGTGCCGGCTCTGGTCACGGTCGAGCTTGCTCCTGGTGCGGATCCGCAAGCGCTGGCGTCGCGCGTCCGCGATCGGGTCCCACAGGCAACGGTGATTGCCCAGACTGCCGAGTTGAGGCCACTCCTTAGGTCGATCAGGGCGCTCCAGTGGCTGGCTCTTTCGCTAGTGGTCTTGATGGCCGTGGCAACCGCCGCGGCGATCGTCCTCGCCGCACGCGGGGCGCTCGACACGCACCGGCCGACGGTCGAGATCATGCACGGCATCGGCGCCACCGACGCCCAGATCACCAGGCTGTTCGTTCGCAAGATTGCCGTGGATTCGGCCGCCGGCGCTCTTGCCGGACTTTTAGTGGCTGCCGCGACGCTCCTGTTGCTGGGAGGTGGAATTGCGGCACTCGCCGGCGAGTTCGCCGCGACTGGTCCGTTGGGCACGGTCGATCTCGCGGTCCTGGTCCTGATTCCGGTTGCGGCGGTGGCTATTGCAGTAACCGTTGCGCATTGGACGCTGCTCAAGGCATTACGGTCGACGCTTTGATTGTCCGCTTCTTCTCGATCCTTCTGCTCCTCTACATGCTCGGCTTCATGCTGTTTGCGGTTACCCTGGCCGCCCCGGCAGGGCGGCAGCGGACCGACGCCGTTGTCGTGGTCACCGGCGGTCCTGGGCGGATAGAGCGCGGAATCGACGTGCTTTCCGGCGGGTATGCGGAGCGCATGCTGATCTCCGGGACGGATCCTTCGGTGACCAAGCCCGACCTGGTCCGGCTCAAGGGCAAGGCAAAGCTCATCGATTGCTGCGTCGACCTGGGAAGCGAATCGGTCGACACGCGCTCGAATGCAGAGGAAACCAGGCGCTGGCTCGACAAGCGCGGGTACCGGAGCCTTCGCCTCGTCACCAGCGACTGGCATATGCGCCGGGCGCGCTACGAGTTCCGGCGCGTGCTCGACGACAAGTACGACATCGTTTCCGACGCCGTTTCGACCCGCCCGAGCTTCGGGACGCTGGCCGGCGAATATAACAAGCTGCTGTTGCGGCGCGTGACCATCCTCTTCGACCTCTAGCGCCGAGCCGATGCAGCTCCTCCGCGCATTTGGCTACACATTGCTGTTCTATCCGACGACGGCGCTGTTCGTCTTTGCCGGCGTTGCCGCGAGCCTCTTTGGGGCCGCCTCGACACGTGCGCTGGTCGGGCGCTGGGTCCGCTTCCACCGGTCGCTGGCGAAGGTGGTGCTCGGGATCCGAACCCGCGTGGAAGGAGAGATTCCCGCCGGTCCGGTGCTGATCGCGGTCAAGCACGAGTCGATGTACGAAACGCTCGAAATGGTGCGGGTGGCCGGAACGCCGGTCATCGTCCTCAAGCGCGAGCTCTCGAATATCCCGCTCTTCGGCTGGCTCACGCGGCGCTATGGCGTCATTGCGGTCGACCGCAGCGCCGGCCCGAAGGCGCTCCGCGAGATGGTGGCCGCCGGCCGCGACGCGGTCGCCGGCGGGCGGCCGGTGATGATCTTCCCCGAAGGAACGCGCGTTCCGCACGGCGAGGCTCCGGCCCTGCGTTCGGGCTTTGCCGGCCTGTATCGAGCGCTCGGGCTGCCGGTGGTCCCGGTCGCGGTCGACAGCGGACGGCTGTGGGGGAAGGGGCTCCGGAAATGCCGTGGAGTCGTACATTTTCGAATCGGCGAGACGATCCCGCCGGGTCTCGGGCGCGACGCTATCGAGGCGCGCGTGCACGCCGCGATCAATGCCCTGAACGGCTAGCCGCGCAGCTTCGCGCCGAGTTTCTCCGCCGCTGCGACGATCTTTTTCGACGTCGCTGCGAGTTCCTCCTCGGTGAAGCTCTTGTCGCCGGGCTGCAGAGTCGCTTCGAACGCGAGCGATAGCCCTTCCGGCGCTTCGAAGCGGTCGAACAGCCGAACGCTGGCGATCGCCGCCTTGTCGGCTCCGCGAAGCGCCCGGGCGAGCTCGTCGGCGGCAATGTCCGCCGGGACGATGAAGGCGAAATCACGGCTGACGGGCTGGAGCGCTGCCGGCTGGAACTGCGGGCGTGCGCGGCCGCTGCTTCGCGGCTCGGGGATCGAGTCGAGATAGATTTCGGCGGCGATCAGCCCTTCTGGCGCATCCAGCTGCTTGAGCAGCGCCGGGTGAAGCTCGCCGAAGCTGGAGAGGATCGTCTTGGGCCCGAGACCCAGTTTCGCGGAACGCCCCGGGTGCCAGGTCGACCCGGCGTCCGGAATGGTCTGCAGGTTGGCGATCGGCGCTCCGGCTGCGTCGAGCAGGGCGAGCACTTCGGCCTTGGCGTCGAACGCGTCGAACGCCAGGGCCTTGCCCGATTGCCATCCGCGCGGCGAGCTTTCGCCGGCAAGCACGAGCGCAACGGTCGGGCGCTCGGCGTCGGCCAGGTAGCGGCGACCGATCTCGAACAAGCGCACCGATGGCGCACCGCGATCGAGGTTGCGGCCGGCGGCCGCGATCAGCCCCGGCAGGAGCGACGGCCGCATGATCTTCATGTCTTCGCTGATCGGGTTTTCAAGCCGCCAGGCCGGACCGAACGGCGCCGCCTGAGCTTCGGAGACAAAGCTCCACGTCACCGCCTCGTCGATGCCGCGAGCGGCTGCGGCGCGGCGAACCCGCCGCTCCAGCATCTGCGAGCGGGTCGCGGTCGGCTTTGCGACCCCGGCATCCCGCTCCAGCGGAGTCGAGGGGATCCGGTCATAGCCGACGATCCGGGCGACTTCCTCGACCAGGTCGGCGGGACCTTCTACATCGCGGCGCCAACTCGGCACCTGGACAGCATCGGCGCCTTCGAACTCGAAGCCGAGCGACAGAAGGATCGCCCGCTGCCGCTCCTCGGATACGTCGATTGAGCCCAGCTTCAGCGTGCGGCCCGGGTCGAACGCGATCGTGCGCTTCTCGACCGGAGCGTTGCCAACCAGCAGCGCCTCCGATGCCTCGCCGCCGCAGATGTCGAGGATGAGCCCCGTCAGGATCGCCAGGCCGTCCTCCAGGAATGCGGGGTCGACGCCGCGCTCGAAGCGGCTTCGCGCATCGCTGGTCAGCGCCAGCTTCTGGCCGGTCCGAGCGATCCGCACCGGGTCGAAATAAGCGACCTCGAGCATGATCTCGCTCGTGGCCTCCGAAACGCCTGAATCCTCGCCGCCCATGATCCCGCCTATGTCGTGGACTCGGCTCTCGTCGGCGATGACCGTCATCGACGAATCGAGTACATATTCCTTCTCGTTGAGCGCCAGCACCGTTTCGCCGTCGCGCGCTCGGCGGGCGACCAGTGCCTTGTCCAGCTTGGCAACGTCGTAAGCGTGGCTGGGCCGTCCGAGGTCGAGCATCACGTAGTTGGTGATGTCGACGATTGCCGAGATCGGCCGCTGCCCGGCGCTTTTCAGCCGACGCTGCATCCACTCCGGCGAGCTGTTGTTGGCAATCCCGCGGATGGCGCGGCCGAAAAAGGCGGGGCAACCTTCGGTGTCCTCGATCCTGATTTCGACCGGCGAAGCGAAGCCGCCTTTGACTTGCGGCACGCGAAGCGGCTTCAGGACGCCGACGCCCGCTGCAGCGAGATCGCGTGCGATCCCGCGAACGCCCATGCAGTCGGCTCGGTCGGGCGTAATCGCGACGTCGAACACAGGGTCGTTCAACTCGGCATAGTCGGCAAAGCGGGCGCCGACAGGAGCGTCTTCGGCGAGCTCGATGATCCCCTCATGCTCATCGCCGAGCTCCAGCTCGCGGATCGAGCACAACATTCCGCGGCTCTCGACCCCACGGATTGCCGCGATCTTCAAAGTCATGTCGCTGCCGGGGATGTAAGCGCCCGGAGGCCCGAACACGCCGAGCATTCCGGCGCGGGCGTTGGACGCGCCGCACACGACCTGGACCGCGCCTTCGCCGGCATCGACGGTGAGCACTTGGAGCTTGTCCGCCTGCGGGTGCTTTGCAGCGGTGAGCACCTTGGCGACCTTGAACGGCGCCAGAGCTTCGGCGGGGTTGCTCAGGTCCTCGACCTCGAGCCCGATCGCAGTCATCCGCTCGGCAATGGCCTCGGCGGAAGCGTCGGTCTCGAGGTGCTCGTTCAACCAGGACAGCGAGAATTTCATGCCCCGACTCCACCTGACAAAGTCGGAACGTCTAGCGCCCGGAAGCCGTAATGCTTCAGCCAGCGCAAATCGCCGTCGAAGAAGGCGCGAAGATCGTCCATTCCATATTTGAGCATCGCCAGCCGATCGACGCCGGTGCCGAAGGCGAAACCCTGCCACTCATCCGGGTCGAGCCCGCAATTGGCGATCACGTTGGGATGGACCATCCCCGAGCCCAGCACTTCCATCCACCCCTCGCAGCCGCCGACCACGCGCCGGCCCTTTTCCATCGACCAGCCGACGTCGACCTCGGCCGAAGGCTCGGTGAAGGGGAAGTAGGAGGGGCGCATCCGGAGGACGACATCATCCCGCTCGAAAAACGCCTTGAGGAATGTCTCAAGGGTCCATTTCAAATGGCCCATCGTGATGGCCCGGTCGATCACCAGCCCTTCGACCTGATGAAACATCGGCGTGTGGGTGGCGTCGCTGTCGGAACGGTACACTCGCCCCGGCGCGATCAGGCGGAACGGCGGCGGCCCCGACGTCATCGCCCGGATCTGCACCGGCGATGTGTGGGTTCGAAGCACGTGCGCTTCAGCGGCCGGGTCGTCGTCCATTCGCCGGCAGTAGAAGGTGTCTTGCATTGCCCGTGCGGGGTGAAATTCGGGCATGTTGAGCGCGGTGAAATTATACCACTGCTCTTCGATCTCCGGTCCTTCGGCGACCGAAAAGCCGAGGTCTGCGAAAATCTCGGCGAGCTCGTCCATCACCTGGCTGACAGGGTGTACGCTGCCCTGCGGTGCCTCCGGAGCGGGAAGCGACAGGTCGACCCGCTCGGTGGCGAGGCGTTTCTCCAGCTCAGCGGTCTCGAGCTCCGCCTTGCGCGCGGCGATTGCCTCGGTGACCGCCTCGCGAAAGGCATGGATCTTCGGCGCCTCTGCGGCGCGCTCATCCGGGCTCATCTTGCCGAGCGACTTGAGCTGGGTCGTGATGCTTCCCGACTTGCCAAGCGCCGACACGCGCAATGCGTCGAGGGCCTGGAGGTCGGGCGCGGCGCGGATCTGGTCGGTGAGGTCGGCCATGGCGCGGGACTTAGCCGCGCTCGCCCGCGAAATGCTAGCCCGCGACGAACGGGTAGGGCGAGATCGTCTTCCGGTTCTCCTCGACCGCAAGCATCCGCCCGGCCGGCGCCGTCGCCCGATAGGCGCAGCCGATTCGCGGGCAGATCGCGCAGGCCGGGCCGACCGGGGTCGCCGGCGTGTTCATC
>DATAKH010000247.1:0-9457 GCA_036261735.1 Sphingomicrobium sp. | reverse complement strand
GTCCCGCTTTCGGCAACTTCGCCTTCGTCGAACACCAGGATCGTGTCCGAGTTCACGACCGTCGACAGCCGATGTGCGATGGTGATCGTCGTGCGGTTGCGAGCGAGCCGCTCGAGGGTCGCCAGGATTGCCTCCTCGGTCTTGCTGTCGAGCGCGCTCGTCGCTTCGTCGAGGATGAGGATAGGCGGGTTCTTGAGCAGGGTCCGGGCGATCGCGACGCGCTGCTTCTCGCCGCCGGAAAGCTTGAGCCCGCGCTCGCCGACCATCGATTCATATCCGTCGGGGAGAGCGGCGATGAAGCGGTCGATCGCTGCGCCCTTCGCCGCTTCCTCGACCTGCGCCTGGCTCGCGGCTTCGGCGCCATAGCCGATGTTGTAGCCGATCGTGTCGTTGAACAGGACCGTGTCCTGGGGGACGATACCGATGAAGTCGCGAAGGCTCGCCTGGGTCACCTTTGCGATGTCGTGGCCGTCGATCAGGATCCGTCCCGCGGTCGGATCGTAGAAGCGGTAGAGCAGCCGGGCGATCGTCGACTTTCCTGCGCCCGACGGCCCGACGATTGCCAGCCGGCTTCCCGGCGGAACGTCGAAGCTGAGGCCTTTCAGGATCTCACGCGACGGCTCGTAGCCGAAATGGACGTCCTCGAAGCGGACATGCCCGCCGCGGACCTCCAGCGCCCCCGCGTCCGGCGCGTCGACAACCTCTGGGGGCGTGTCGAGAAGCGTGAACATCGCCTCCATGTCGATCAGCCCCTGGCGGATTGTCCGGTAAACCCACCCCAGCATGTCGAGCGGCCGGAACAGCTGCATCAGCAGCGAATTCACAAGCACCACGTCGCCCGGCGTGAAGCGGCCCTGGCTCCAGCCCCAGACGGTGAAGATCATCGCACCGGCCATCATCATATTGGTGATCAGCGACTGGCCGATGTTGAGCCAGGCCAGCGACACTTCGTTGCGAACCGTCGCCCGAGTGAATTGCGAGACCGCCTCGTCGTAGCGGCGCGCCTCGCGCTCCTCGGCGCCGAAATATTTGACCGTCTCATAGTTCAGCAGCGAGTCGACCGCGCGGCCGATCGTTCGGTTGTCGACCTCGTTCATCTCCCGCTGCAGCTTCGCGCGCCAGTCGGTCACCTTGCGGGTGAAGGTGATGTAGATCGCTACCATCGCCAGCGTCGCCGCCACCAGGCCGGGGCCGAACTTGACGAAGAAGATGATGCAGATCGCGGTCAACTCGATGATCGTCGGGGCGATGTTGAACAGCAGGAAATAGAGCATCATGTCGATGCTCTTGGTCCCGCGCTCGACAATCTTGGTCAGCGAGCCCGTCCTCCGCTCGAGATGGAAGCGCAGCGACAGGGAATGGATGTGGCGGAACACCTGGCCGGCGAGCCGCCGCGCCGCGTCCTGACCGACTTTCTCGAACACGGCGTTGCGAAGATTGTCGGCGAGCACCCCGGCGAAGCGGGCCCCCGCATAAGCGAGCACGAGCGCCGCAACGATCGAAAAAGCCGCCGCTGTTCCGGTCGCGGACATTCGGTCGATGACCGCCTTGTATGCAAACGGCATGACCAGCACCGCGGCCTTGCCGGCGAGCACGAGCAGGACCGCCGCGATTACCCGCGCCTTCAGCTCGGTCGCGCCCTTGGGCCAAAGCATCGGCAGGAATCGAATCAGCGGCGCGAAGCTTCCACGCTCCCCCTTCGCCCGATCTGCCGCTTCCGCCATTGCGCATAGGTAAGGACGCGCACCGCCCCCGACAAACGCCGCGGGAGAAATGATTGGAACCGCGCGTTTTTTCGGCGGTTATAAAATCGTTCACAGGAAACGAGGCGGGGCCAATGGGACCGGGTTATTTCATCATCGCGATCCTTGGCTGCGCGGACGGCTCGACCCAGTGCACGCCGCTAATGACGGTTCCGACCCGGTACGAAAGCCAGGCGGCCTGCGCCGCTGCGGCGCCGGGAGCGCTGATCGCCAACAGCGATTTCGATTATCCCAGCTTGTTCGCCGAGTGCCGATCGGGCGCTGGCCCCGCGTCGGCCGAGAGTGAGCCGAAGCTCGTGGCGACGGGGCCATCGCGGAGAGGCTGACATGGCCGACGACACCGACGTCCTCGTTCCCAAATATGACGAGGCAAAGGACGACCTTCCCGGAAGCGAGGCGAAGCTCGAGCCCAAGCCAGACTGGGAGCCGCGCTATGCGGGATCCGAGCGGCTGAAGGACAAGGTGGCGCTCGTCACCGGCGCTGACAGCGGTATCGGCCGTGCCGTCGCCGCGCTGTTCGCTCGCGAAGGCGCCGACGTCGCAATCGCCTATCTGTGCGAGGACGAGGATGCCGAGAAGGCAAAGGAGATCGTCGAAGCCGAGGGTCGGCGCGCCATCCTGCTCCGCGGCGACGTCGGTTCGAAGGAGTTCTGCGAAGAGGCGGTGAAGCGGACGGTCGATGAACTCGGGCGCCTCGATATCCTCGTCAACAATGCCGGGGAGCAGCATTGGGACAAGGAAATCACCGACATCTCCGAGGAGCAGCTGCGTCGTACCTTCCAGACCAATATCTTCGGGATGTTCTTCATGACCCAGGCGGCTATGCCGCACCTCAATGAAGGATCGGCGATCATCAACTGCACGTCGGTGACCATGTACAAGGGATCGCCGCTGCTGCTCGACTACAGCTCGACCAAGGGTGCGATCACCGCTTTCACCCGGAGCCTGGCGAAAAACCTCGCCGAGAAGGGAATCCGCGTAAACGCGGTCGCCCCCGGTCCGATCTGGACTCCGCTCAATCCGTTCGGCGGCCAGCCGAAGGAAAAGATTCCAGAGTTCGGCAAGGACACGCCGATGGGCCGCCCCGGCCAGCCCAACGAGGTGGCGCCCTCGTTCCTCTTCCTCGCCTGCGATGACGCCAGCTACATGACTGGCCAGGTGCTTCACCCCGACGGCGGGGATTCCACTTCGAGTTGAGCCGGGCTTGGGGATTTCTCCCAACAGGCGGTCGTAATTCCCGCCAATCTTCGCGACCCGTCGGACGCGCCTACTGATTTCATTAGATAAAGTTCAATTGGCACGGTCCCTGCATTGATATGTCCGTGGCCCAATGGTGGGCCGAAGACAAAAAGGGACCAGACCAATGTTCGCAACTTTTTCCGCCGGCCGCGAAACCGCAACCGCCCTCGCCGCCGCCTTCGTCACCGCGATGCTGTTCGTCAGCTCCGCGACCTCGCTCATCGCCTGAACCGGAGGTGCAAGTGAACAACCGTTTCCTGATCAACCGGCGCGACGCCAAGATCATGGGCGTCGCCGCCGGGATCTCCGATTACACGGGGGTCGACTCGACGATCATCCGCCTGGCGCTCGTCGCCGCGCTTCTGCTCACCGGACCCGTCGTGGTCCTCTTCTACCTGCTCGCCGGCTTCCTCGCGGCCGATCGCTAGAGTAGTTCAGCGCGGCTCAGCGCAGCCGACGCGCTCCTCCCCGCGAACCGTGAGGGTGACGGCGATCGGGTAGCGCTTGTCCGACATTCCGTCCGAACAGCCCGGCTCCGGCCGGGTAACCATCACAAACTTCTGCCCGTCGAGCGCGCCGGTCCAGCTTCCGGCCTCGGCGCTGCCTGAAAACCGCGTCCACACGCGCGTGCCCGCCTGGTTTTCCGGGTGTGAATAGGTGACGCAGCGGCCCTTCACGTCCGCCGCCCAGAACGGCTCGGTCCCGATTGCGTGAATCCCCATCTCGGCGATCCGCTCGCCGTCCTGAACGAGGCAGGCGCTGACCGGAGTTTCCGCTTCGGCGCTTTTCGACCGCTCGCTATTCGGCGCGGCCTCCCCAGGCGCCGGTACCGGATCCGCGGTAGCGGATTTGTCGCGCTCTGGCGCAGGCGCCGTCGACACACCGCAGCCCGCCAGCAGGAGCGCCGGCGCGAGACAATGGAACTTGCGCAACAATTTCTGCATCCATGGCTGAACGCGCAGGACGCGGGATCGACTCATAGGAAGAGGAGAGAGCCATGGCACTGCAACGCGGATTCAGCTGGACGGCAGCGCTCGCCGGTGCGGCGGCGATGCTCCTACTTCTCCTCCTGGCCGGCGCCGCGATCGCTTTCGGCGGCCTCTACCCAGTCGCAGCCTCGAAGCCGGATCCGGCCGGGATCGGACCGATCCTCCACGAGACGATGGAGCGCGGGATCAAGCGCTCCGCCAGGGGCCTGGTCGGGCCGAGGCTGAGCGCGGCCGACGTGCTCGAGGGCGGGTCGCATTTCAAGGGCATGTGCCAGCAATGCCATGGCGGCCCTGGAGCCGAGCGGGACGAGTTCGCGGCCGGAATGAACCCGCGGCCGCCCGACCTCGCCAAAACGCAGGGAGAATGGACCCGCGAAGAAATCTTCTGGATCGCCAAGCACGGGATCAAGATGAGCGGAATGCCGGCATTCGGCAACGGCGCGCCCGACGATGAACTGTGGAAGGTCGCCGCGTTCGTGAAGCAGCTGCCGAAGGTCAGCGCGAGCCGATATGCGTCATTACCCAACGCCCACGCACAAGAGGGTACGGGCGAAGAGGCCGGTCACAGCCACAGCCACAGCCACAGCCATTGAGTCTGGAAGCCTGCCGCGCCGTGCGATAGAGCACTTGCTCACGAAAAGGAGCGACTCATGCGCAAGCTGCTGATCGGACTGGCCGTGGCAGCGATTGCAGTCCCCGCCTGGTCGGCGCTTCCGCTCGGCACGAAGGCGCCCGATTTCACCACCACCGGCGCGCTCGCGGGCAAGCCGTTCAAGCTTCACCTCAAGGAGCAACTCCGCAACGGACCCGTCGTCCTCTATTTCTTCCCCAAGGCCTTCACCAAGGGCTGCACGCTCGAAGCGCATGCGTTCAGCGATGCCAGCGCCGAGTTCAGGAAGCTCGGAGCGCGCGTGATCGGGATGTCGCGCGACGACCTTCCGACGCTGCAGAAATTCTCGGTCGAGGAATGCCGCAACAGCTTCCCGGTCGCCACCGCGAGCGAGGCGACGGCCAAGGCCTACGATGTCACCTGGGCCGAGCGTCCGGAGCTGACCACGCGGACATCCTACGTGATCGCGCCTTCGGGTCGGATCGTCATGGTCCACGATGACCTCGACTGGAGCGAGCATGTCCAGAAGACGCTCGCGGCAGTTAGGGCGCTGAAAGGCAAATAGCTTCAAAGAGCAGGGGAGGGGGCAGTGAAAAAGGCGCGAATCGCGGGGCTGGTCCTCGCCGCCATGGCGCTAGCGGCAATGACCGCGGATCGGCCGGCCGGGTTCAGCTTCGATCCGCAGCCGCGATGGGCCGAGGAGCCAGAGACCGAGGCCGTTTGCGAAGCCATGATCAAGGAGTGCGCCGGCCAGTTCGAGAGCGGCTCGATCGATGCAGCCTGGGCTTATGCCGAGCTCTATGACGCCGACGGCTACCTTGTCGGCCTGCGCTCGACCAGGTCGACGGGCTGCAAGCCGCTCGACGAGCACATGCTCCTCGGCCACCGCCATTTCGTGACGGTCTTTTCGAAGGACGGCGCTCCCGACCTCGACTCGATCACCGTCGAAACGGCGCCTGGAACCGACCGGAATTCGGTACGGCTAGTCAAACGCGGCGAAACCAGCGTGAGCATCGGCTGCTCGTAAGAGTCAGCGGGTCGCGACCTTGTCGTCCGCCTTCGGCCGGTTCTCGGCGTCCTTGGTCTTCGCGGCCCTGCGCGCATCGAGGAGGGCCGCGATCACCTTGCCGTCGCGCTTGTAGACGTCGGCATAGTCGACGATCTTGCCTTCGACGGTCGCCGCCGACGACATGTAGACGATGTAGACCGGGACCGGCTCGGCAAACTTCGCCTCGACCGTCTTGCCGCTGGCAATCACCTCCTGGACCTTTTCCGGCGTCCAGTCGGTCTCGCCCTGGCTGAGCATGATGCTGGCCAGCTGGTCGATGTCCTTGGTGCGGATGCAGCCGTGGCTGAACGCCCGTACCCGGCTGTTGAACCTCGACTTGGCGTTGGTGTCGTGAAGGTAGATCGCCTTTGAGTTCGGCATCACGAACTTGATCTTGCCAAGCGCGTTCGACGGTCCCGGCGGCTGGCGCCAGCGCTGGACCTTCCCGTCCGCGCCCTTGACGGCGACATAGCCCTTCTTGCCGGCGACCTCGCCAGCGATGCTCTGCGGGATTTCCCACCATGGGTTGAGGATCACGCCGGTTGCCATAACTGACAGCTGCGGGGTCGGAGTCTTGATCGCGCCCGCGACCGCATAGTGCCTCGAAATCGTCTCGCCCCTCTCGACGAGCGCCGCCGTGTAGGCGGGAACATTGACGATGATGTAGCGCTCGCCAAGGTCCTGCGGAAGCCACCTCCAGCGGTCCATGTTGAGCCGGATTCGCTCGATCTTGTCGGCCTCCTCCGGAGGAGTGACCTGAAGCGCATATTTGAGCGCCGCATATTGCGGATGCTTCGGCGCCAGCCCGTTCAACGTCTCTGCGATCTGGTGCGTGTACAGCGCCCAGCGAAGCAGCTGGTCCTGGCGCCCGCCGTCGAGGTCGGGATCCTTGATCGTCCAGTCGATACGGTCCTTGCCGCGCACGTGGCCGAGCGCGAGGTCCGAGGAGAGGCGGTTGAAGCGCTCGCTCGCCGCCTGGCTGAGCGCCATCGGGTCGCCGCCCTGGAGCGCCGCAGCGAGGCCGTTCGGCCCGTAATCGGCCGGATCGAGCCCCTCCTTGGCGACGCCTTGGATGAAGGCGAGCAGCTGCTGCGCGTCGGCCACCGTCCACATCGGCGGCGGCAGCGGGGCCGGCTCGGCGACGGCTGCTGCCGGCTGCTGAAGTGGCGCCTGCGTCGCGCTTGCCGGCGAGGCCGGTTGCTGGGCATGCGCCGCCAGAGGCAGCGCCGCTGCTCCGCAAAACAGTGCGAATGCGTTGAATCGGTTTTGGAATTTCACAACAGTCTCGCTCTTCCGCTCGAAGCCGAGCCAATTTCTTTGCCCGAACACCTCAGTACACAAGCTGAACGGCCGCGGCCAGTGAGCGAAAGCCACACTTCGCCCGTAACTTCATGGATAACAACCAATGTTTAAGCGATCGCGAGCCGTTCCGCGGGCTGGCGCCGGCTGCGTCCGCGGCCAGCCGGCCACCAGCTTCTCCTTGATCCCACCCATCGGCGGGACGATAACGGGCGGTCGGGCCAGCACCTGTCGCTGGATCCTTTCGTCAGCTTGTCCTTTCGAAGCCTTGTGGAGTTGTCGTGGGTGGAGATGAAGTGTCCGAGATGAAGGCGCGGATCGCCGAAGCCAGCGATCAGGACGATCGCCGAAGCGAGCGCCGGCTGACCGTCGAGCTCGACGCTACGATGCGCGAGCTCGGCGCCAGCGGGGTCGAGGCGCGGGTCCTGAACATCTCCGACCGAGGCTTCATGGCCCAGACCGAGGCCCATTTCGAGGTCGGTTCGCGGATCTGGCTGATCCTGCCCGGCCGCGAGCGCGCCAATGCGGTGGTCAAGTGGACTGCGGGCGACCGGCTCGGAGCCGAGTTCGCCGAGCCGCTTGCGCTCGACGACCTGCCGCTACCCTAGGAAAACCGCTGAAATTGCAGGCGGTTCGCAAGTTACAGCGACGTTAGCCAAAGTCCCAAACCGGGGCGGCGATGCAACCGCCGCAGCTTTCGCTCGTTCACCCGACCCGAAAGGAACACCAAAATGCCTGTCACCCCAGGCCAGAGCGACACGACCTATCAGCCGACCCGCCGCGGTTATCACGCGGTCTATCGCGAGCACGAGGCAAATCACTGCCCCGGTTGCGGGCGAACCCAGTGGATCATCGGCCGGGTTTCGGCGGAGTGCGCCTTTTGCGCTACAGCGCTTCCGCTTGCCGAGGCGAGCATGCGGTCGCACGGCCGCCCGGTGATCATCCAGCACAAGAACGCCGAGCACCACGCCTGGGCTGCCTAGCGCCTCCGCTTATTCGGGCGGCGTTCGCCGGATCGGAACCGGCGCATTGCACAGGTCGACCCCGCCTGCGGGGCGGATGAAGAAGTCGTCCTTGCGGTTGGCGCGCGAGCGGACATATTCGGCAAAAGTGGCGCTGTTCGTGTCCAGATACTGGAACGAAGGGCGTTGCGCCGCGGGCATTTCGCTCGCCAGCCGGACGCTCGCAATCGGCGTGTCCTGCGACCTCTGCTCGTAAAAGCCGAGATTGCCTGTCCCGCGGGGCAGGCTGCTCATCCTCTCGATTCCGCTGACCACCCGGCCGACGAGCGCGATGTTGCGGTCGAGATGCCGCGGCGCGTGGCCGATAATCGCGTAGAGCTCGCCGCCGGTTCCCGTGTCCGGCGACAGGTCGCGGCCGACTCCGACGTAGGAATAGCAATGGGCGAGGCTGGCGGTGGCCGTCTTGGGATCGTAGCCGATCGGCCAGCCGTTAGCGAAGCCCGTGTTCGGCGAATAAGGGTCGGCGAAGCCCAGCGGCTGGATGGCCAGCCCCTCGATTGGCCGCGAATATTCGGCGGGTGGCTTGGCGACGACCCCGGCCGGAAGCGGGTCCTCGCTCTCATTCCTGCCCCACTGAACGACATAATTGTCCTGGACTCGATAGATTGCCGCCCCGTCCCACCAGTTCGCCCGGGCCAGCGCCCGGATGTTGGCGACGTGCACCGGCGCGAATTCCGGCGCCAGCTGGATCACGACCCGCCCGCCGCTTTTGAGGTCGATGACCATCAGGTCGTCGGCTGGGATCGTGTGCCAGGCGCTCTCCGGCGCCGCCTCGACGATCGATGTCGGAGTGACCGGCTTGGGCGGTGCCGCAGCAGCGAGAGCCAGCAGGGGAATCAGGATCAAAGTGCGCATATGCGTTCCTTGTGTTTTGCTGCCGACACGATAGGCGCGGCGCGATGCATATTGCCAGCCTGATGCTGCTCGGCTCCGGCGAGCTGGGCCGCGAATTCACAATCGCGGCGAAGCGGCTCGGCTGCCGGATCATTGCCTGCGACCGCTATTCGAACGCTCCCGCGATGCAAATGGCGGATGCCTGCGAAGTCTTCCCGATGCTCGATGGAGCGGCTCTGCGGGCCGCGGTCGACAAGCACCGGCCCGACGTCATCGTCCCGGAAATCGAGGCGATCGATACAGCGACGCTTGCCGCTCTCGAAAGCGAAGGGTGGCGGGTCGTTCCTTCGGCAAGGGCGGTTCAGCTGACCATGAACCGCGACGGGATCCGCGACTTCGCCGCGGGCGAGCTTGGCCTCGTAACCTCGAAATACCGGTTCGCGGAGAGTCGCGACGAGGCGATTGCGGCCGCCCGGGAGGTGGGCGTGCCGTGCGTGGTCAAGCCGGTGATGTCGAGCTCGGGGAAGGGCCAGACCACCGCCGCAAGTGCCGACGAAGTCGGCGCCGCCTGGGATTATGCGGTCGCCAACATGCGCGGCGACCGCCCGCGGGTGATCGTCGAGGAATTCGTCCGTTTCGACAGCGAGATCACG
>DATAKH010000246.1:0-4305 GCA_036261735.1 Sphingomicrobium sp. | reverse complement strand
CGGAGGGAAAGGACAATGCTGTGCTCTCCGGCTTCGCCGATCGGCCGATCCGTTGGCTCGTCGATGATGCGGCCAAGTTCACCGCCCGCGAAGTCCGGCGCGGCCGCCGCTATGACGGAATCCTCCTCGACCCGCCCAAGTTCGGCCGCGGGCCGACCGGCGAAGTCTGGCGGCTGGAGGAAAATCTCGCGCCGCTGCTCGCCGACTGCCGCAAGCTGCTCGACGGTGACAGCGGCTTCCTGGTGCTAACGGTTTATGCGGTGCGAATGTCGGCGCTGGCGATCGGCGAACTCGTGAACCAGACGCTGGGCGACCTAGGCGGGACAGTTGAAATGGGAGAAATGGCCGTCCGCGAAGAATCGCGCGGGCTTCTGCTCCCGACGGCGATCTTTGCCCGCTGGAGCAGGGACTAGGTTCGCCCCGCCCTGATCGCCGCCCCGGCGACAAAGGGAGAGCCGGCGAGGAGCAGGAGCGCGACGGCCGCTTCCAAAAGCAGCGCCCGCGACGGTTCGGCGCCTGTCGCGGCGGCCCCGAAGATCAGGAGCGGGATCGCAATCGGCAGGAGGAGCAGGCTCGCCAATGCACTTGCGCGCGGGAGACCGGCGGTGACAGCCGCGACCGCCACGGCCAGCGCGGCAAGGCCAAGAGTGCCGATTGCGAGGGCAATTTCGGTGCGCACCAATGCCGCGCCGTCCATGGCGAGGAGCACCGACGCCGGCACGGCGGCAACGAGAAGCAGCGGACCGAAGGTGAGCCAGTGGCCGGCGATCTTCGCGGCCGCGACCGTCTCTTCGGCGATGCCGTGAAGCGCAAGCTGGTCGAGGATTCCGTCGGCGCGGTCCGGCTCGACGAGCCGCTCGACCGGAAGCAGCGCTGCCGTCAGCGCCGCGATCCACAGAATGCCCGCGCCGATCCGGTTCAAAAGCTCGGCATCGGGGCCGACCGCGAACGGCACCAGGGTGCCGACAAGCAGGAAGAAGGCGATCGGAAGCCAGGCCGGCCCGCCCAGTCCCCGGCGGATTTCACGAGCGACGAGCCGGCCGATCATCGGCCCAGCTCCAGGCTGCGCCAGTCGCCCGGAAGGGTCATGTGCGAGGCGGCGAGGACCGCGCCGCCAGTTTCGCGGTGCCGCTCGATCATTGCGGCAAGACGCTGGACGGAGGCGGAGTCGAGCGTGTTTGCTGGTTCGTCGAGAAGCCACAGGGGCGCGCCCGACGCGACGACCCTCGCCAGCGACGCGCGTCTCGCCTGGCCGGCCGAGAGCAGCCGAACTGGGACGTGCTCGAGGTCAAACAGTCCCAGAGCCGCCATTGCGGAATCGACGTCGCCGCCCCAGAACCGAAGCGCCTTCGCGAGCGGAAGCTCGCGGTCCAGAGCGAGCGAGTCGTCGGCAAGGGCCAGCGGCGTCGACGCAACACGGCCTCGTTCGGGCCGCAGCAGTCCGGCAGCGAGGCGGATCAGGCTCGACTTGCCGCTCCCGTTCGGGCCCGTCACCAGCAGCGCGTCGCCGGCTTCGAGCTCCAGGTCGACGTCCTCGAACAGCAACCGCCCGCCACGTCTGCAGGCGACCGAATCGAAGCGAAGCAGCGCCGTCACTCGACCTGGTCCTCGAGCGCGTGGATGTCGTCGTCGGACAGGCCGAAATGGTGGCCGACCTCGTGGATCAGAACGTGCGCGACGAGGTGCTCGAGAGTTTCGTCTCCTTCGGCCCATTCGTCCAGGATCGGGCGGCGGTAGAGAAATATCCTTTCCGGCATCGTGCCCGACTGCTCGACGCTTCGCTCGGTCAGCGGGATGCCTTCGTAAAGCCCGCTGAGCTCGAACGGCTCTGCAATTCCCATGGCCTTCAAGGTGGCGTCGTCGGCGAAGTCCTGGACCAGCAAGACGACGTCGCCGAGGCTTTCGGAAAAGGGCGCGGGCAAGCGCTCCAGCGTCGCCCGCGCGATCGCTTCGATCTCCTCGGCGGAGGGCGGGGCTCCGAACCGGCGCATCGCGGGGCAATAGTGGCTGAAGCGCGGCCACCGCAAGCTTGCTCGCTTGCCCAAGCGACCCTATCTGGCACCCTTTCCAGCGTATGCGGAGCGGTGGCCGAGTGGTCGAAGGCGCTCGCCTGGAAAGTGAGTATACGGCAAAACCGTATCGAGGGTTCGAATCCCTCCCGCTCCGCCAACTGCTGTTCGCCGCGGTCGAGCCGAAACTGAACTGTCCGCTCGCCTGAGCGTTGAACAGTCAAACCGTTATTTTGAAAGAGATTTAAAGTGGAAACCCTCATACGGCGCGCGATCTGCGCGGCGCTTGCGGTCGCGCTCGTTCCTGCCTTCCCGGCGGCAGCCGAACCGCCCAGCCAGCCAAGCGCTCCAACGCTTGCGTCAGCGTCGACTTCGACGTTCATCACCAGGTCGGCGCAAGCCCCGCGATCCGTGCTGATCGATGCCGCCTCGGCCACGCTTTACATGGTCGAATATGGGCAGATCGTCGACTCGATGAAGGTGATCGTCGGCAAGCCGACTGCTGCGACTCCGGAGCTCACGACGGCGCTCACCTATGCGACGCTAAACCCTTACTGGCACGTCCCCGCGGATATCGCGCGCACCTTAACCGCACCCAACGTGCTGCAACAGGGGACGAAATACCTCGAAGAGCGCGGATATGAAGTGGTTTCGAGCTTCGGGCCGGAAGCCGAGGTCCTCGACCCCTCGAGCATCGACTGGCAGGCGGTTGCCGACGGTCGCGAGACGGTCCTGGTTCGCCAGCGGCCTGGCCCCGCCAACTCGATGGGGCGGATGAAGTTCAGCCTGTTGAACAGCGATGGCATCTACCTTCACGACACGCCGAAGAAGGAGCTGTTCGAGCAGGATGACCGCAGCCTCAGTGCCGGCTGCGTGCGGTTGGAGGACGCGCCGCGCTTCGCGCGCTGGCTGGTCGGCGACGACGCGACCCTGGCGACCGCCGTCCCCGAGCGTCATGTCGCGCTCCCGCGGATGGTTCCGATCACCATAACCTATCTCGATCCGCAGGCGCAGACGCAACTGGCGGAGCTCCGCTGACACGCGGATTAGGGCTTGGGCCAGGGCAGCGCCCAACGGAAACTCAGCATGCGATGAAACGCGGGCCTTGCCAGCGCCGCGGCGATGAGCTTGGGGGCGTGAATGCGCTTCTTTTCCGACAATGCGGCGGCCGCGCACCCGAAGGTGATCGAAGCGATCGAGCGATCCAACCGGCTCGACACCGCTTATGACGGCGACGAGTGGAGCCGGAAGCTCGACGGCGCATTCTCGGACCTGTTCGAAACCGAGGTGAGGGCGCTGTGGGTGACCACTGGGACCGCTGCCAATTGCCTCGCTCTGGCGGCACTCTGCCCTCCGCACGGCGCCATCGTCTGCCACCGCGAAGCCCATATCGAGAATGACGAGGCGGGGGCACCGGGCTTTTTCACCGGCGGCGCCAAGCTGATGCTCGTCGACGGTCCAGGCGCGAAGGTGGCGCCGGAAGCTGTCGCGGCAGCCTGCGATCGCGTGCGTCCCGACGTTCACCAGGTGCAGCCCAAAGCGTTGTCGATCACCAACGCCACCGAATATGGCCTCTCCTATGGTGCTGGCGAAGTCGCGGCACTGGGCGAGCTGGCAAAGCAGCGCGGGCTCGGCTTCCACATGGACGGGGCGCGTTTCGCCAATGCGCTGGTCACCAGGGGCGGCAGCCCCGCCGACCTAACTTGGCGGGCTGGCGTCGACGCGCTGTCGTTCGGCTTCGTCAAGAACGGCGGGCTCAACGCCGAGGCGCTGGTCCTGTTCAGGACCGAGCTGGCCGACGAGATTGCGGTTAGGCGCAAGCGGGCCGGTCATTTGCTGTCGAAGGGGAGAATGCTGGCGGCGCAGATCCTGGCGATGCTCGAGGATGACCTTTGGCTGGACAATGCCCGCTCGGCGAATTCGGCGGCGCGGAGGCTTGCAGAGGCCGCGCCCGGGCGGCTCGTCTATCCCGTCGAAGCCAACGAAATCTTCCTCCGCGCCACAGCCGATGAGGCGGCGTCTCTGCGCTCGCTCGGCTTCGACTTCTACGATTGGGCGCCGGGAGAAATCCGGCTCGTCACCAGCTGGGACCAGCAGGGGGAGCCGGTCGAAAAGCTCGCCGCCGCCATCGCCGGCCTATGAGCCTCCGGAGGCTCGACCTTTCGGTCGTCGTCCCGTTCATCGTCTTCACCTCGATCTGGGGCTCCACCTGGATCGTCATCGTCGACCAGCTCGGGATGGTCGCGCCGCAATGGTCGGTCGCCTACCGCTTCGTCATCGCGGCCTCCGCAATGGC
>DATAKH010000244.1:0-4306 GCA_036261735.1 Sphingomicrobium sp. | reverse complement strand
TTCATGGTCTGCCGCCTGTCGCCGATGTTCGAAGTCGCGCCCATCGCGCTGCACGTCGTCACTTATATTGGCGCCGCGACCTGCTTCGTCGCCGCGACGATCGGCACGGCGCAGAACGACATCAAGCGCGTAGTCGCTTATTCGACCATGTCGCAGCTCGGCTACATGTTCTTCGCAGCCGGTGTCGGGGCCTATGGCGCGGCGATGTTCCACTTGTTCACGCACGCTTTCTTCAAGGCCTTGCTGTTCCTTGGCGCGGGCTCGGTCATCCACGCGATGCATCACGAGCAGGACATGCGCTTCTACGGTGGCCTCAGGAAGGAAATCCCCTTCACTTTCTGGGTGATGGTGGTCGGGACGCTTGCAATCACGGGGGTCGGCATCTTCGGGGTCGGCTTCGCCGGCTATCATTCCAAGGACGCGATCCTCGAGAGCGCGTTCGCAAGCGGCAGCGTTCCAGGCGGAATCGCCTTCTTCCTCGGCGCCGTCGCGGCGCTGCTGACCAGCTTCTATTCGTGGCGGCTGATCTTCCTGACCTTCTACGGAAAGCCGCGCTGGGCAGCGTCGGAGCATATTCAGCACGCTCTCCACGGCGAGCACGAAGATCCATCGGAGGAGCACGGCGACAGCTCGCACGACCCGCACGCAGTCCCGGCCGGAAGTGGCGGGTACCATCCGCACGAAAGCCCGTGGACGATGCTGTTGCCGATCGGCCTGCTGGCGCTCGGAGCCGCCTTCTCCGGCTTCCTTTTCTCCCATTCCTTCCTGGAGTCGGCCGCCTTCTGGAACGGAAGCGTCGCGTTCGACGAGCATCTCGCGCACGCGATGCACGAGGTGCCGTGGTGGGTGAAATATACCGCCACCTTCGTGATGCTGATCGGGCTGTGGATCGCCTGGAACAATTACATCCGCGATCCAAAGGCCGCCTCCGGCTTCGTCGCCCAGTTCCCGGGCCTGCACCGGTTCATCGCCAACAAATGGTATTTCGACGAGCTGTTCGATCGGATCTTCGTCCGCCCGTCGCTTTGGCTCGGACGGCTGTTCTGGCATGGCGGCGATGAAGGCACGATCGACCGCTTCGGCCCGCACGGCGCCGCTTATGCGGTGGGCGTAGGCAACCGTTTCACCACTCGGCTCCAGTCCGGCTACCTCTACAACTACGCGTTCGTGATGCTGCTCGGCCTCGTCGCGGCCGCCAGCTGGGCGCTGTGGTGGGCGCAATGAGCGGCTTGCCAGTGCTGTCCATCCTGATCGCGCTGCCGCTGTTCGCTGGCATCCTCTGCCTGTTCGTCAGCGCGAATGCCGCGCGCTGGATTGCGCTGCTTACGACCCTGGCGGCTCTCGCCATCGGAGTCTGGATGTGGGCCGGCTTCGTGAGTGGCGGGCCGCAGTGGCAGTTCACGGAGTTCGTCGAGCTCGGCGGCGGCATAAATTGGGCGCTCGGGATCGACGGGATCGCGCTTCTCCTCACCGAGCTGACCCTGTTCCTTATGCCGATCTGCATCGGCGCAAGCTGGGTCGCCATCCAGCGGCGGGTGCCCGAATATATGGCCGCGTTCCTGCTGATGGAGGCGCTAATGGTCGGCGTCTTCGCGGCGCAGGACCTGTTCCTTTTCTACGTCTTCTTCGAAGGCGGCCTGATCCCGATGTACCTGATCATCGGTATCTGGGGCGGCGCCGAGCGGATCAAGGCGAGCTACAAATTCTTCCTCTACACCCTGCTCGGCTCGGTGCTGATGCTGATCGCGATGATCTACATGGTCTCCGAAAGCGGGACCACGTCGATCCCCGAGCTGATGGCGTACGACTTCGCGCCGGAAGTGCAGCAATGGTTGTGGCTCGCTTTCCTCGCCAGCTTCGCGGTCAAGTTGCCAATGTGGCCGGTCCACACCTGGCTGCCCGACGCGCACGTGCAGGCGCCGACCGCCGGCTCCGTCATCCTGGCCGGAGTCCTGCTTAAGATGGGCGGCTACGGCTTCGTCCGTTTCTCGCTTCCGATGTTCCCGGACGCGTCCGCGCAGTTCATCCCGCTGATGTTCGCGCTGTCCGCGGTCGCGGTCATTTATACCTCGCTCGTCGCGCTGGTGCAGCGCGACATGAAGAAGCTGATCGCTTATTCCTCGGTCGCGCACATGGGCTTTGTCACTTTCGGCCTGTTCGCTCTCAACCGGCAGGGGATCGAAGGCGCGCTGATCGTGATGTTAAGCCACGGCCTCGTCTCCGGCGCGCTCTTCCTCGTCGTCGGAGTCATCTACGACCGGATGCACACCCGCGAGATATCCCAATATGGCGGCCTGTCGAACAACATGCCGGGCTACGCCTTGCTGTTCATGCTGTTCACGATGGCCGCGGTTGGCCTTCCCGGAACCAGCGGATTTGTCGGTGAATTCCTGAGCCTCGTCGGCACGTACAAGATGTCCACCTGGGCAGCGATCGCAGGAACAACCGGGATCATCCTCGGCGCCGCCTACATGCTGTGGCTCTACTGGCGGGTCGCGTTCGGCGAGGCGCGCACCGCCGAAGCGGCGGCGATGCCGGACCTGACGGCGCGCGAATGGTGGCTGCTCGCGCCGATCGCCGCCGGCGTGCTGTGGATGGGCGTCTATCCGGAAAGCTTCCTTGCGCCGATGCGCAATGACGTCGGCTACATTCTCCAGCGCGTGGAGCCGGCTGCTCCTGCCGGGGATTCGCAGCTCAGATCCGGCCAGCCGAAGCCGGAGCCGGACTCTCACCTCCTGGAGGGAGGGCATTGATGGACTATTTCGCCCCGATCCTTCCCGAAATCCTGCTGACGATCGGCGCCGTTGCGCTGATGATGGTCGCAGCCTTCGCGGGCCGCCGCGCTGCACCGCTGGTCAGCTGGCTCTCCGTCGCTCTGCTTATTGGCGCGACGCTTGCGCTGATCGGCGCTCCGACCCACGCTGGACCGGTGTTCGGCGGCCTCATTTCGGCCGACGGCTTCTCATCGTTCGGCAAGGCGATCATCTTCCCCTCGGCCGCAGTCGCGATTCTCATGGCGCACGGATGGTTCGAGCGCGGGACCGAGCACGGCACCGAATATCCGGTGCTGATCCTGTTCGCCGCGGTCGGGATGGCGGTGATGGTCTCGGCGACGAACCTGATGACGCTTTATGTCGGCCTCGAGCTCCAGAGCCTCGCCGCCTACGTCCTCGCCTCCTACCGGCGGATGGACGACCGCTCAGCCGAGGCGGGGCTTAAATATTTCGTACTCGGAGCGCTGGCGAGCGGGATCCTGCTCTACGGGATTTCGCTTCTCTACGGGTTCACGGGGACGATGACGTTCGCCGGATTGTCGGCCGCTTTCGCCCGCGAAGGCGTGCAATCGCTGGGCCTGCTTTTCGGGCTCGTCTTCTTGCTGGCGGGAATCGCCTTCAAAGTGAGCGCCGTCCCGTTCCACATGTGGACCCCGGACGTCTACGAAGGCGCGCCGACTCCGGTCACCGCCTTTTTCGCCACCGCTCCCAAGGTCGCGGCAGTGCTGATGGGCGTGCGGGTGTGCATCGAAGGCCTCGGCCCAGCGATCGACGCATGGCGTCAGATCGTCATCTTCGCAGCGCTCGCCTCGATTTTCCTCGGCGCAGTCGCGGCCTGGGGCCAGACGAACATCAAGCGCCTGCTCGCTTATTCATCGATCAACAATGTCGGCTTCGCGCTGATCGGCCTCGCCGCGGGCGGCGCGGTCGGTGCCTCATCGGTGCTCTTCTACATGGCCGTCTATGTGGTGATGACGCTCGGCGCCTTCCTCTGCGTGCTGTGGATGCGCGATTCCAATGGCGAACCGGTCGAGGACATGGCCAGCCTGTCCGGCCTGTCGCAGACTCGGCCGGCCTTCGCGGCGGCCTTCGCCGTGTTCATGTTCAGTCTTGCGGGAATTCCGCCCTTGTTCGGTTTTTGGGCAAAGCTGGTGGTGTTCAACGCCGCGGTGGAGGCGGGGCTTCTGGCGCTGGCGGTTGCAGGAATCCTCGGCACCGTGGTCGGCGCATACTACTACCTCAAGGTCGTGAAGATCATGTATTTCGACGATCCGGCTGCGCCTTACGCGCGCCATCGAGCGCCGGTTGAGGGGTTGCTGATGCTGGTTGCGGCGCTGCTCGTCTCGCCGCTCGGCTACTTACTCATCGGACCGCTCGGCTCCATGACAGACCGCGCGGCGGGATCGCTGTTCTGAGCCGAATCCAGATCGTCGAGACCACCGGCTCAACCAACGCGGATCTGTTGGCGGATAGCTCTGCGGTCGAGGGGGATTGGCTCGTCGCGCTGGAACAGACGGCGGGAAGGGGCCGCC
>DATAKH010000242.1:0-6926 GCA_036261735.1 Sphingomicrobium sp. | reverse complement strand
AGGATCCGCAGCGGATTGCGCTCGAGCCGGTCGCGGCTGTCGTCCGAAAGTGTGTCGGCTGCGCCGCGGAAATGCTCGACGAGCGCCGTTCGCCATGCTTCGCGCGTCGCGGCATCACCCAGAGTATTGAGCTGGAGCGTTACGCCACTGATTCCCAGTTCCTTCAGAAGCTGGTCGCCAAGTGCGAGAATCTCCACGTCGGCCGCGGGTTCGCCGGCACCGATCACTTCGGCGTCAAGCTGGTGGAACTGGCGAAAGCGTCCCTTTTGCGGCCGTTCGTATCGGAACGCCGGGCCGTGCGCCGCGACCTTCAGCGGCGCATGCTGCTGCCACCCTTCCGACAGATAGGCTCGCGCGATCCCGGCGGTGAACTCGGGCCGCATCGTCACCGAATCGCCGCTTCGATCCTCGAAGCTGTACATTTCCTTAGAGACGACGTCGGTGGTTTCGCCCATCGTTCGGGCGAACACTTCGGTCGCTTCCAGAACCGGCACCTCGACGCGCTTGAATCCGTAAAGCCGGCGAACGCGGTCGAACGCCGCAACCACCGCGGCCATTCGGTCGGCGTCCTCGCCAAGCAGGCTCTGCATGCCCCGGATCGGTTGTGGCGTCGTCATGCCGAGCGCATGGCAAAAACCTCGGGCAAAGGGAAGGAATGCGTGGGGCCAGCGCCGGTGCGCTAGTCCTCGCCTCCTCCACCACTGGCGGACTCGCTCCTTCGGAAGAAGCTCGGTGGCGGCAGGAACAGCTTTCGAAACGTGATGCTGACCGTCCGGCCGAGCGGGTCGAGAAGATCGGGCTGATAGCCAAGGGGCACGCCGCCGAAGGCATCCCGAACCTTTGGCTTGGTGTCGAAGATATTGTCGACCTGAAAGCGGACCGAGGAACCGCGAAGCCACGGATGCTTGGCCACGAGGTCGAGCTTCTGGCCGAGGTTCGCCCATAGCCGCAGGTCGAAGGTCGCGACGGGCGAGAAGTGGAGCTCGTCACCCGAAGCGCTTCTCACCTGCGTTCCGCTCCGCCAATCCGCCGAAACCCGCGCTCCGATGCCGTTATTGAAATAACCCGCGCGCGCTTCGATCTCGTGACGCGGCCGTCCGCCACCCTGGCCGACGGCATCCCCGCGAAGATAGTCGAGCTTGAGACCGTCGCGGACGGTAACGTTGTCGACGAGAGTAATCGTGTCGGTCAGCGAAAAGGTCAGGCGTCCGCCGTTCCGGCCGCCGCCGAAGCGGCCGAAGCCGCGGCCTCCGGGGCCGCGGCCTCCCTCGCCAGCTTCGGCCGGGGGCGGCCCGCCTTCGGTGCGCGCACTTTGGCCGTCGCCGGCGCGGCGGGCGCGGAAGGCTTCGATTGCCGCCTGGGAGGGCGGCGCCGACTTGAGCGGCTTGGAGAAGTTGAATCCGATCCGGAGAGTGTCGCGCCGCGCGCTGTCGTAATTGACAGGTCGCAGGTCGACGCTGACCAGATTGCCGTCATCATCGCGAACGAAGCGGTCCGGGAAGGCAGCCTCGAGGGTCGGCGTCGGTCCCGGGAAATTCGAGATCGGGCGCTCGAGCTTCGAATGGACATAGTCGGCCCTCAGCCTGAGGTCGGTGTCCGGAAACGGCCTCCAGTTCGCGCCTAGCTTGAACACGTTTCGCCGGTCGGCGGCGAGCGCCGAATTGCCGCCGGTGATCGCGGTAACGAGCACCGTCTCGCCTCTCGTGAAGTCGAAAATGCGCGCGCCCGGGGTTTCGAGAACCGGATCGCCGAGCTGGCGGACGCTGGGCGCGCCTTCCTCCTGGGACCAGCTGCCGATCAGGTTAAGCCCGACAGCGGGAGACCAGTTCGCGCCGGCACCGATGGTGGTCAGCGTGCCGAAGTCCGACAGTTCCTCGACCTCAGCATTGCCGTTAAGGCTGAGATTGCCGAGCGGCCCGAAATCGCCGTTCCGGCGTGAAATCGGCAGGTCGAGGTTGACCGAGGCGGTGCCAGTGGATCGGCCGAGCGAACCGGAGGTCTCAACCCCGTTGCGCCTGCGATCGCTGTCGAGGTGCAGGGTGCTGGCACCCACCTTGAAAGTGGCGCTCGCATCGCCCGCCGGAAGGCGGAACAGGTGGCCGTGAGCAGTCGCGTCCAGGTCTCCGGACAAGGTCTTGGAGATTGCCCGGTCGCGAACATCGACGGAGTCGCGGTCGGTCCGAGTGACATTGCGCTGGGCGTCGGCATTGCCGGTCACCGACCAGCGCCAGGCGTTGAGATTCCCTTCCAGCGCGACTCCGGCGTGAGCGCTGTCGGCTGCCGTGTTGCGGGCAAGCGGCTCAACCAGAGTGTCGCCCAGTCCGATGAGCGAGCGGCCCTCGCTATGTTCGAGCTCGATATTTCCTGTCGCTCCGACCTGCCCGAGCTCGCGGTTGACGGTGACGGCGCCGCGAAGTTCACGTCCCGAGCCGAGCAGCGAGCGAGCGGCCTGGACATCGTCGATGTCCGCGCCCTCGGGCGGCTGCTCGACCAGGATATCGCGCTCGTTTTCGGTGAGCATTCCGTTGCCCTCGGCGTGGAGGTTGACGCTCGTTCGGCCCTTTTCACCGATCATCAGCCGGGTGACGTCGCCGGTCGCACCGGCATAGCCGCCGCCGGTCGCGGCCTTGCCGCTGAGGAGCGCAGCAGTCGACTGGAATCGCGGGCGCAAAACGATGTTCACGACCTTCTGGTTGGCCGGATAGCCGTATTTCAGCGCCACTTCCTCAGGCAGGATATCGACCCTGCTGATCGCTTCGGTGGGAATGTCGCGCAACTCACGGAAGCCGGAGACCCGCTTGCCGTTGAGTAGCATCACGGGGCGCTCGCCACCGCGGCCTCGCGCGCTTCCAATCTGCGGCGCAAGCGCCTCGAGGAGCTCGTTGATGTCGGTGGCGCCGGTCGCCTGCACGTCGCGGCTCGTCAGCGTTTCTTCCGGCGGGATGTCGCCGATCGCGGAGCCGCGCGGCTTGGCGCCGGTTACGACGACTGTCTGGCCGTCCTCCTCGTCATCGGGAATTATCTCCGACTCGCCAGCTTCGGGCTGCGCCTGCTGCTGGTTCACCGCAGGCTGCTGGGTTGAATCCTGCGCGTTTGCTGCGGCCGTGAGCAGCAGGAATGCGGCACCTGAAAGAAGAAGCGATTTGTTTGGCATGCCGGCGTGATCGTCCGCGCAACGTGAATCGCGGCTGACCATCCCAGCAGTTTCGACGGACGGGATTCGCAAGCCGACGAACGGCAATCAGATCCTGTCGAGCGCGTGGATCGCGAGTCCGACGAGGCCGCCGACAAGCGTTCCGTTGATTCTGATATATTGGAGGTCGCGGCCGACCGCCGCCTCCAGCCGCGCAGTGACCGTCCGCGCATCCCAGCTCCGGATGGTCTCGGAGACGAGCTTGACGATCGAGCTTCCATAGCTTTGCGCCATCCCTGCCGCGGCACGGCGGACGAACTGGTTGATGGCGGAACGGATCCTGGGATCCTGCTCCAGCGATGCGCCCATCGAGCGGAGCACTTCGCCGAGGCGGCCGGCGAGCGCGGCATCGGGATTGCGTGCGGCGCGGATGATCGCCTCGCGTCCTCTTTGCCAGAGGGAATCGATCCACAAGGCGACCGAGCGGTTGGCCAGGAGCTGCTCCTTCATCTCCTCGACCTTTGCGCGAGTCTCGGCATTGGTCTGGAGGTCGTTGGCAAGTTGCGCCAGCGCCTCCTCCACCTTCTTGCGGACCGGATGCGCGGGATCGGTCGACATTTCAGCGGTCAGCTTGCGAAGCCCGTCCAGGATCGCGTCGGCGAGCTTGGCGTCGAGGCCGGCGAGCTTGAGCACCCAGTTCGCTTTCTTGTGCACCATCTCGCGGATCAGCGTTTCGTTGGCGTCGAGCGCCCGCGCCATCCAGCGGATCGCTGCCTCGAGCATCGGCACATGTCGGTCCTCGTTGATCGCGGAGGCGAGCGCATGACCTAGCAGCGGCGCCACCTCCATCTTCTCGATCCTCTGAGCGATCGCCCCCTTGACGATCCCGCCAAGCCGCTCGTCGTCGAGCCCTTCGAAAATGTCGGCGATCAGCCGCGAGGCGCCATGACGGATTCGCGCTCCCTCTGCCGCCGGAGTGCGCAAAAACCGCCCGGCCGCGCCCGCAATATCGATGTTGCGCATCCGCCGGGCGACGACGGAAGGAATGAGGAAATTTTCGTTGATGAAATTGGCGAGGGCTTCGCCGATCCGGTCCTTGTTTCGCGGGATGATCGCAGTGTGGGGGATCGGCAGGCCTAGCGGGTGCCGGAACAACGCTGTCACCGCGAACCAGTCGGCAAGTCCGCCGACCATCGCCGCCTCTGCGAACGCCTTGACCCAGGCGAGCCACGGATAGTCCGGCTGGAGCGCCCGGCTCGCGAAGAAGATCACCGCCATCGCGACCAACAGGCCGGTCGCCGCGATCTTCATGCCCCTGGCGCCGGGCTGCGCAGGATTGAAACGGGCGAGTGCTGCCGGAGTCATGGCACCGCCTTAGCGGCCTCCCGCGACGGAATCACTCCGCCGGTAAGGGCGCCTGTCGAGGGGGGTGATGGCGGTCGCCAGGATCGTAGGTGAGGACTCGCTTGCGTAGCCACGGGCCGAGCCGCTTCTCGAGCCCGTCGGCGAGGCTGAAGGCCGCCGGAACGATCAGCAGGGTGAGGAGAGTCGACATGATCAGGCCGCCAATCACCACGGTACCCATCGGCGCGCGCCAGGCTGCGTCGCCCGTCAGGGAAATCGCCGTCGGCACCATGCCCGCGACCATCGCCACGGTGGTCATGACGATCGGCTGGGCACGCTTGTGGCCGGCCTCGATCAGCGCTTCGAACTTCCTGGTGCCTCGCTCCATTTCCTCCAGCGCAAAGTCGACGAGCAGGATCGAGTTCTTGGCGACGATCCCGAACAGCATCAGGATTCCGATGAACACCGGAAGCGACAACGGCTGGCCGAAGATCAGCAGCGCGAGGAGACCGCCGAGCGGAGCAAGCAGAAGCGAGCCCATGTTCACCAGCGGCGACATGAATCTCCTGTAAAGGAGCACCAGGACGGCGAACACGAGCAGGATACCGGACGCCAGCGCGACGATGAAGTTCTGCATCATTTCGGCCTGCCATTCGTCCTCGCCGAATGGCGCGTTGGATACGCCCGACGGAAGATTCTTCATGGTCGGCAGAGCGTTGATCTTCTCCATCGCATCGCTCTTGATCACATCCGGAGCAAGGTCGGCGCCGACGAAGATTCGCCGGTTTTGATTGTAGCGCTGGATGGTCGTCGGCCCGGACCCAAAGCCGATCTCGGCAATTCGGCTAAGCGGAACGCTGCCCCCGCTGGCGATCGGGACGGGAAGGTTCCTGATCGTGTCGAGGTCGCGGCGCGACGTTTCGGGAAGCATCACCCGAATCGGCACCTGCCGATCGGACAGCGAGAATTTCGCGCTGTTCTGGTTGATGTCGCCCATCGTCGCGATTCGGATGGTCTGGCTCAATGCCGCAGTAGTCACGCCAAGCTGGGCCGCAAGGTCGAGCCGCGGCTTGATGATCAGTTCGGGCCGGCGCATGTCGGCGTTGATCCGCGGTGCGCGCACCTCCTGCAACGTGCCCATTTCCTCGACCAGCTTGCTCGCGGTCCGCTGAAGCAGCACCGGGTCCGAGCCGGAAAGCATGATCGAGATGTCGCGACCGGTGCCGCCGCCGCCGCTCTGCGACAGGAAGCTCACTCGCGCGTCCGCAACCGCCGCGAGGCGCGGAGCGACATCGCGTTCGTACTCGATGCTGGTGCGCTCGCGATCCTTCTTCAGAGTGATGAAGATGAAGGCCGAGCCTTCGCGGATGCTCTCGAGCGCGTTCAGGGTTTCGGGCTGCTCGTTGATGATCGCCGCGACCTTGTCGGCGACGGCCTCGGTCTGCTTGAGGGTCGTCCCCGGCACCATCTCGACCCGGACCCGGCTGTAGTCCGAGTTCGTCGTCGGGAAGAACTGGCTCGGGAGCGACATGAACAGGCCGATGGTCACGACGAAGGAAATGATTGCGATTCCGATGATCCAGAACCGGTGATCCCGGCCCCGCGCGGCGAAGCGCGAGGAGAAGAAGTTGTGGTAGGCCGCAACTCCGCCGAACCACTGAGTCCGAACCATCGCGAGCGCGCGGATTGCAAGCCCCAGGAGGCGCGCCATCACATATCCCGCCGCGACAGCTGCCAGGAAGGCGATCGCCAGCGACACCAGGGTCGGAAGCCCGACCGGAGCGAGCAGGGCGGGCAGCGATTTGATCGTCATGAAGAAAGCGGCGATGACGAGCAGGACCACCACGAATTCGACCAGCCAATAGCCGAACTTCAACCGCACCGGCTCGAGCTGCCTTCGCATCGCCCGCGCCTTGGTCGCGTCGAGCGACCAGTGCAGGACGTCCATGTAACGGTCCATCAGCCAGCCTTCGCCGTGCGACTGGTGGCCTTTTGCCTTGAGGAAATAGGCGGCGATCATCGGCGTGATCATTCGCGCGACGAACAGGCTCATCAGCACCGCGAGGACGACCGTGTAGCCGAAGTTCTTGAAGAACTGACCGGAAATGCCCGGCATCAGCGCCACCGGGAGGAACACGGCCACGATCGACATCGTCGTTGCGAGAACCGCAAGGCCTATCTCGTCGGCGGCGTCGATCGAGGCTTGGTAAGCCGATTTTCCCATCCGCATGTGGCGGACGATATTCTCGATCTCCACGATCGCGTCGTCGACGAGCACGCCGGCGACGAGGCCGAGCGCGAGCAGGGACAGCGAGTTGAGAGTGATCCCCATCAGCTCCATGAACCAGAAGGCGGGGATCGCCGAGAGCGGGATCGCGATCGCGGCGATGGCGGTCGCGCGGATGTCGCGGAGGAAGATGAAGACGACGAGAACGGCGAGGAGGGCGCC
>DATAKH010000239.1:0-2239 GCA_036261735.1 Sphingomicrobium sp. | reverse complement strand
TATCGGCGCGCGCAACGGAGGCTGCCCCAGCGGCGGCCCTTTTTCTTTTGAATTTTGAGGCATGAGCGATGAAGCGCACCTTTCAACCGAGCAATCTGGTCCGCGCGCGGCGGCACGGGTTCCGGAGCCGCATGGCGACCGTCGGCGGACGCAAGGTGCTGAACGCGCGCCGCGCCCGCGGCCGCAAGAAGCTCAGCGCCTAGTCACGATCCGGAAACGCTCGGATTTCCTCGCGGCCAATGCCGGACGGCGCGCCGCGACGCCTGCATTCGTGCTTCTCGTCCGCGACCGGGGCGATGGCGATTCGCAGATTCGCATCGGCTTTACCGTCAGCCGGAAGGTCGGCAACGCCGTCGCGCGCAACCGCATGAAGCGGCGCTTCCGGGAGCTCGCTCGCGAAATTGTGCCGAGCCACGGCTATCCGGGATCGGATCACGTGATGATTGGCCGCGTCGGGGGCGTCGAGCGGGACTTTGCGGCTCTTCGCCAGGACCTTCGGCGAGCGCTGGAGCGGACCGCGCCATGATCTCGCGCCTGCTGATCTGGATCTGCCGCGCCTGGCAACTGGGACCGTCGCGAATGCTTCCTCCAAGCTGCCGCTATCAGCCGTCCTGCTCGGCCTATGCGATTACCGCTTTATCGCGCTATGGCGCGCTCCGTGGGAGCTGGCTTGCCCTGAAAAGGATCGGCCGCTGCCATCCCTGGGGCGGGCATGGCTACGATCCCGTCCCCGAACGCATTTCACGAGGATCAGCGCGCAAGTGAAAGAAACCCGGAACATGATCCTCGCGGTCGTGCTGAGCGCGCTGGTGCTGCTCGGCTGGAGCATGCTCTCCGAGCGCCTGCTTCCGACGCCCGCTCCGCAGGCGCAAACGACTGACAGGGACGAAGCAAAGCCGCCTGCGACGCCGCAGGCGGGACCTGTCGACGCAAGCCCGAAAAAAGTTCGAGCCCGGGCCCAGGTGATTGCCGAGAGCCCGCGAGTGGCAATCCAGACTCCCAGGTTGCAGGGCTCGATCAACCTCAAGGGCGCTCGGATAGACGACCTGGTGCTGCTCGACGAGCGGCAGACGCTTGCCAAGGACTCACCGCCCGTTCGCCTGTTGTCTCCGGCCGGATCGCCACGCGCCTATTTCGCAAGCTTCGGATGGACCGGAGAGGGTGTCGAGGTCCCCGGCGCCGATTCCCAGTGGACCGCAAGCGCGCCGGTCCTGCGTCCGAGCCAGCCGGTTACGCTTAGCTGGTCCAACGAAACGGGGCAGACGTTCGAGATCATTCTCGGCGTCGACGACAATTATCTCTTCACTGCCAGGCAGCGGGTCGTGAACCGTGGCTCGGGCCCGGTCGCAGTCCGGCCGTACGGGCTCATCAACCGCGCCGACAAGTCGACCGACCCGGATTACTGGACCGTTCACGTCGGGCCGATAGCGTTCCTAGACGGCGCCGCAAATTACGACGTCGACTGGGACAGTCTGGAAGGCGGCAAGACGGAGCGCTTCGACAGCCGCGGCGGCTGGCTCGGATTTACCGACAGCCACTGGCTGACCGCGCTCGCGCCAGCCGGCAACAGGCCGATCACGGCGAGCTTCACGGGCACTCCCAGCGGCGGCTTCCAAGCCGATTATGCCGAGCAGCAGCAGGTCGTCCCGGCCGGCGCGGCTGTCCAGAACGACACCCGCCTGTTCGCGGGAGCCAAGGAAAAGGCCGTCCTCGACCGCTACGAGGAAGCCGGCATCCCCAAGCTATCGAAGTCGATCGACTGGGGCTGGTTCGAATGGTTCATGCGGCCGATTTTCGACCTCCTCACCTGGCTGTTCCACGCGACCGGCAATTTCGGAGTGGCGATCATCTGCCTGACGGTGATCGTCCGGCTGCTGATGTTCCCGATCGCCCAGAAGCAGTTCAAGTCGATGGCGGCGATGCGCAAGGTTCAGCCGAAGCTCAAGGCGATTCAGGCCCGCTTCAAGGACGACAAGGCGCGCCAGCAGCAGGAGATGCTGAAGCTGTACAAGGAGGAGAAGATCAATCCGGCCGCCGGCTGCCTTCCGATCCTTCTTCAGATCCCGATTTTCTATGCGCTCTACAAGGTGCTGATGGTGTCGGTCGAAATGCGCCACCAGCCGTTCGCGCTGTGGATCAAGGACCTGTCTGCGCCCGACCCGCTGACCCCCGTCAACCTGTTCGGTCTCCTCGATTTTACGCCGCCCGGATTCCTCCACATCGGGGTCCTCGCGATCCT
>DATAKH010000233.1:0-3138 GCA_036261735.1 Sphingomicrobium sp. | reverse complement strand
GCCAAGGCAATGCTGGAGGCGCTCGACGGGAAGCTCGAAGGCGGCCGCTCGATGGTGTCGGTGACGGTGCGCGCGAATGCAGCCGAAAGCGATGTCGCCGAGCTGCTCAAGCAGGTTCAGGATGAGCATTCGGGGGTCTCGATCGGAAGCTATCCATTCTATCGCGAAGGCGGATACGGCGCCGACTTCGTAGTGCGCTGCGAGGATGAAGGGGTGGCGAATGCGTGCGCGGATGACCTTCGCGAGCGGCTTGCCGAAGCCGGAGTCGAAGTCGCGCCGGAAGCGTAGTTCAACTTCAAGAGAGCTCGTTGACCCTAAGCGGAGGAGCACTTAACTCCAGCATCGCCACGCGGGTATGATGTAATGGTAGCCTGTCAGCTTCCCAAGCTGAACGCGCGGGTTCGATTCCCGCTACCCGCTCCAAATTCGACATGCCAAGGCATGTCGCAGATTCGGGGCGCACGAGAGCCGACGAAGCGAGCGGCGCGGCGCATCATTGATGCGTAAGGTGATCAACTCGACTCGTCGCCAGCCGACTTCCAAATAGTGGAAAAAGGGCTTCGTATAGCTCGCGCGGATCGTCCGCGACCACCTGCCCGCCGGAATCGGCGAGAAGCTTCCGCTGCGCTTTCGAACTGTGGACGGTGTAGAGAATGAAGGGGCGGTTGTCGCCGCGCTCCCGCATCGCCTCGAGCAGATCGATCCCCGCGAGGGGATTGTCGTTGCGGCCCATGTCTGAGACGACAGCGCCATAAGCGTACATTTCCAGCAGCTTGAGCGCGTCGTCGGTGGTCGCGACTTCATAGACTCCGATCTTATGCTGCTCGAGGAAGCGGCGCTCGGCGACGTTGTTTTCTGGATGGTCGTCGACCCACAGGATGCGGCCGACCGAGTCTGCGGCTTCGCCGTTGATGACGCGCGGTGCCGCGTCCTCGCCGGCGGATTGGCTTGCCTGCCAGGCACCGGCCGCAAGGAAGGCCGCGGCAACGCAGCTAACGGCAACGCCGAGCGCCGTTGCGCGAAACGGCCGCGCCGGCCCCGCTGTTAACTGCTCCGTGACCACTCCGGCGGAGATTCGATAGCCATAGCCATGAACAGTCTCCAGCGCGGCGCCGTCCTCTCCAAGCGCCGTTCGAAGTCGACAGATCGCCTTGGCGAGTGAGTTTTCGTCAACGACGCGGCCTGGCCAGCCTGCGTCGAGCAATCGGTTCTTCTCTACGTCGGACTCGTTTTCGTGAAGCAATAGCGAGAGAATGGATGCGGCAGGACGGTCAAGGTCAATGCCGCGGCCGTCTACCGACAGTCGGCGCTTGCCGGGAACGAACTCTACTTTCCCAAACCGATGAACTTCATTGTCCATGCGGCACCCCCAGGCCGGCGAATTTACTGCCGTTCCGAAGGCCGCGTCAATTTCCGCTGACGGTGCGACATTCAGGAATTTTCAGAAATGCGGAAAGACTGCGGCTGGCTGAGCAAAGCAAAATCGAGTGTCCATTCATGGGGGAGCGTAACATGGCGAATGCACGGGGATTGATCGGCGCAGCTCTGCTCGCTGGATCCGCGCTGGCGCTAGCAGCGCCGGCATTGGCTCTGCAATCGTCCGGAAGCGTGCGGCTGAACGAGATTATGTCCGAGGCGGTGGCGGCCAACGCCAATGCCGCTGCGGCGGCCACGCGCTGCGATGGAGCCGCGATCGACGCTGCCAAAGCTACGCTCGCGCGGCTCGAGGCCGAAAGCTCGCGCCTCGCCCGCGACGCAAAAAATGCCGCAAAGCTCGGCATCGGCGCGGTCGATCCGGCAGTTGCCGACGGAGTCTATCAGAACGTCAAGGGCCTGCACGCGCAAGTGGCGAGTTATACGTTGCAGAATTGTCCGCAGCCGACACAGCAGCAACCGGCGGTGCAAACGCCGCCTGCACCGCAGGTCACGCCGGCGCAAGGTGTGACACAGGACGGGGCGACGGCCATCAGGGACCAGCAGTTCAGGGTCGACGCGATCGAAGACATCCTGAGCCAGGCGGAGGCCGGCAAGGCAAAAGGCGAGTGCATCGACTACGTCCACATCGAGACTGGTGGCATGCCCATCGGCCTGATGTGGGTAAGGGCTGTTCTCAGCAACATCGCCGATGGCACGAGCACGGTCCAATATCCGCCTGACCTGGTCGATAGCTGGAAACGCCGCATGGCGCTGCTCGACGAATATCAGCGAGCGAGGAAGGACTGCCCATTAACTCCGCAACAACAGCCGCGACAGGTGGGAATGACGCCGAAGATCACCGGCGCTTTCGAAGTCGCGCGTGCTGGTCCGCCGCAGGCGGGCACTGGAGTCGTGAGCCAGGTCAGCGGTGGAGGCGAGACATTCGCCGGCCTGACGCCGCGGCATCTGACCAAATATGGCGCGTCGGCACGACTCGAATTCCCGCTGTCAGGGATGGGCGGCTTCCGCCTCAGCGGCAGCTACATGGGAGGCTCGGCGAGAAGGACTTTTGACATGGCGCCCTCGTCGGAGATGGATTTCGGGTTCGTCTACAGCGACTTCTCTCCGAACGGCAGCACCGGGATCATCCAGCCATTTTTCGGACTTAACGGAAGCATGCAGGTGAAGATGCGTCAGGCCCGGGCGGAGCTGTGCTGGATCCTCGACATGTTCGGCGAAGAGATGTCCGACGACGAATATTATGGAAAGCTGAAGCAGCTCGATTTCTACGGCGGACCGTGTGCCTCCTGGGAATACAACCGCATCACTTACGACCTTCAATCCCGCTTCAGCGGCGACCTTGGCGGCAACATGTACGAGGCGGAGCAACTGCGACATCAGACGATCAAGAACAACATGTACGGCTTTGGCGGAGTCGTCGGCACTCGGGTGCCGCTTGGCGGCGCTCTTGGAACGAAGCTCGAGGTCGGCGCTCAGATGTACCGGCTGAAAACGACGCTGGATTCGCTCGAGCACAACAGCAACAATTTCACCGGCGGGCCGGATGCCGATTTCACGATCGATATCCGCGACAGCAACAGCCGTTGGGGCTGGCACCCGCACGTCGACTTTGCGCTAGATGTCGATCTCAGCCCGCAGACGCGGCTGACGGTGGGTACCCGCTACGATCATTGGTCGAAAATCGGTGGGGTCTACAATCCA
>DATAKH010000232.1:0-21447 GCA_036261735.1 Sphingomicrobium sp. | reverse complement strand
GCTCCCCAGCGGCCAAGCGCCCTCGACCCGCCATTCTGTACCGTCAGGTCGGCATAGGCAGGCATCCGCTCAACGGTCACGTCGCCGATCACGTCACCGGGTTTCTCGCCCGCTGGCCGGAGGGTCAGGCGAACTGTGTAGCCGGGAAGGTCGCTTGCCAGCAGCAGGTAACGTTCGGCGTCGTTGCGGTTGAACACCGGCTGCCTGGTCAATTGGTTAAGGTAGCCAGCGATGATCTGCTCGGCGCCGCCGGCATTGCCGCGCACTCGGACCTGGGTCAGCCGCGCAAGCAGGACTTTGAACCGGATGACCCCGTCAGACATCCGTTGCTCGGGCACTTCGATCGACGCAATGAACCCGCCGTCGCGAAGTATCGCCAAAGCGCGGTCTCGAATCGCGCAGACGACCGAAATGGGCTGCTCCGCCCCGACTAGCGGCGCGAAGGAGCTTTCCAGCGCATCGGGTTCCAGTCCCTCCAGCCCGTCGAACTCGACTCCGCGGAGGGTGAACCGGATGTCGCCGAACTCCGGCTTGTCGAGGGCGCAGGGCGCGCGCTCGAGTCCGCCCTCCACATCGATTCTCAATCGGCGGTCCTGCGGAGGCTGCGACTCGGGACGCGTGACCTCTTCGCGGGTCGGCGGCAGCGTTTGCGGAGGAGTTTGCGCAGCGACTGGCGAGGCAAAGGCAACAAGCAGCGAAGCTCCCGCGATCGCCAGTTGCCGATGCGGCCAGAGACGCAGTGACTCAGGATCCTGCAAACTCATCGCCTTGCCCCGCCTCCCCCGGGGCGATTCGCCCGCGGAGTGCCGACTTTAGGGGCGAGTTGGCGTAAATCTATACAAACCCTGTTCTTAACCTGCTGCAAGTGCTCCAGGCTTACATGCTGTTCCGGGCAAGCAAAGCTTACACTCTTGCTTGGGATGTTTCGTCGCTTGATTCGGTCAACGAGAGTCAATGAATCCAATGCTCTGACCGTGTCGCACTGCGGACCCCCGTCCAGTAAGCAGAAGTGCCGCCTTTTACTTCTTCCCTATGTATCGTCTTGCGACAGTTCGAAGCGACGACTTATTGACTCCAGCTTGGCTGATGGTACGCCTGCTCGGTTAACCAATTCCGGTTAACCAACAGGGGAGTTGAGCCATGACCGGGACCACGGCCAACAATCGTAAATTGATGATATCTGGTGCTGCGATCGTTCTCGTCGCAGGCGCAGCGTACGGGCTTGGGAGGGTTTATCCTCCGCTCGGGACGACCGCCGGCACCATTGCACCGTCGGAGAGGTACCAGTCCGCGCAGGTCGGCGAGGCCGACGTAACGCTGGGTGACACGTCGGTTGCCGAATTGATGCAGACAGACGCGTTCGAATTGATGGTGAAGGACCCGAGCTTCCGGGCCCTGGCGAGCGATCCGGGATTCGCGGCATTGGCGAAGAACCCCGAGGCGATGGCCGCGCTTGCCGCCAATCCCAAGGCGTTCGAAGCCCTGGCGCGCGACCCGAAGGCCTTCCAGGCGATGGTCCAGCACGCGGCCGCCGCACGCGGAATCGATTCGCTGTCCGCGCGCAGCATCGTCGCAATGGCGCAACATCGCGACGCCTTCTCCGCTTTGTCGCGTCATCCGGAAGCCTTTGCGGCAATGTCGCAGAATCCCGCGGCGTTCGCGGCGTTCTCGCGCGATCCGGCTGCGTTCGCAGCTGCGGCCAAGAACCCAGCTTCAATGGAAGCAATGTCGCGTAATGCTGCAGCTTTCGAAGCGCTTTCGCGCGACGCTGGGGCGATGCAGGCGCTGGCCAAGAACCCCGCCGCGTTCGAGGCCCTGTCGCGCAATGCAGAGGCGTTCCAGGCACTCGCCAAGAACCCGTCGGCGCTTGCCGCCGCGGCTCGTCAGGCAGACACCTTCGGTGCCCAGCTGCGCAGCGCCAACATGATGAACGCAATGGCAATGGAGGCGCTGGCCCGTAACGCCGGCGCGTTCGGTGCACTGGCCAGCCAGCCGGCTGCATTGCAAGCGATCGCCAGCCAACCAGCTGCCTTCGCGGCCCTTTCGCGTCACCCCGAGGCACTTGCGGCAATGGCGCGCAACCCGCAGACGTTCGGCGCATTCGCGAAAAATGCCGGAGCGTTCGAGGCGGCGGTCCGCAATCCTTCAGCCAATGGGGCGATGTCGCGTGATGCCGCGGCGTTCCAGGCGCTGTCGCGGGATGCGGCGGCAATGCAGGCGCTGTCGCGCAACCCGGGCGCCTTCGAAGCGCTCGCCCGCAATGCCGGAGCGTTCCAGGCACTGGCGAAGAACCCGGCTGCCTTCCAGGCTGCAATGCGTTCCGACGCGCTGCAGGCGATTGCAAAGAACCCGGCCGCTTTCGGGGCACTCGCTCGTAACCCGGCGGCTTTCTCCGCCGCGGTGCGATCCGCCGAAGCGTTCCAGGCCCAGTCGATAGCAGCCAGCATGGCGGCGCGGGGCGACATGGCCGCGTTCCAGGCGCTGTCGCGTAACCCGGCGGCGTTCTCGGCGATCAGCGCCAACCCGGCTGCGTTCCAGGCGCTTGCCCAGCAGCCGCAGGCGCTCGCGGCGTTCTCGCGCAACGCCGGTGCGTTCCAGGCGCTCGGGCGCAATCCGCAGTTCGGGGCGCTTGCCGCCAATCCGAACTTCGCGGCTCTGGCGCAGAGCCCTGCCTTCGCCCAGGCGATAGCCCGACAGTAAGTCGGGCCGAAGGGGGGCGGCACAATAATGGGGCGCCGGATCAGGCGAACGCATATCAGCCTGACCGGCGCCCTGCTTGTGAGCGCAGCCTCACAGCCGGCCCTCGCACAGCAAGTACCCGATCCGCCGCCGCCGGATGAAAATCCGACGGCGATCGTCGATCCACCGCCGCCCGAGCCCGAGCCGCCGGCGGCGGAGCCGCCCGCCCCGCCTCCAGAAGAGGAAGCGCCGCAAGAGCTGAAACATTCCCCGAAGGATGCATCTGGGCTGGATCTTTCGACGCTCGAGACCCGCAATGTCTCGATACTCTACTTCGACCCGGTCCAGACCTATTTGACGCCCTATGTCGGCAAAGCCTTCGAGAACGCCTTCCAATATCATCGCAAGATGTTCGATTGGGAACCGTGGGACCGGACCACTTTGCTTCTCAAGGACTTCGGCGATTACGGTAATGCAGGCGCTCGCTCGTCGCCCAGCAATGCGGTCCTGCTCGACGTCGCACCGCTTGGCCAGACGATGGAGACCTTTACTCCGGGCGAGCGCTTCTTCACGCTCATCAACCACGAGCTCGCGCACGTCGCGACGACCGATATCTGGAACAAGTCCGACGCCCGCTGGCGCAAATTCTTCCACGGCAAGCCGTCGCCGAGCCAGGACCACCCGATCTCGATCCTCTACAATTACCTGACGGTTCCGCGGAACAATATTCCCCGCTGGTACGCCGAAGGCAGCGCTGTCTTCCTCGAGACTTGGATGGCCGGCGGGCTGGGACGGGCGCAGGGCGCCTATGACGAGATGGTTTTCCGGGCAAAGGTCCGGGACGGCGACAAATTCTACTCGCCGCTCGGCCTGGAATCGGAAGGCACTTCGGTCGACTTCCAGGTCGGCGTGAACAATTACCTCTACGGCACCCGCTTCTTTTCCTACCTGGCGCTGACCTACGGTCCCGACAAGCCGATCGACTGGCTCAAGCGGCCCGACGGCAGCGCCGGATTCTACGCCTCGCGGTTCAAGCAGGTGTTCGGCAAGCGCCTGAACCAGGTATGGGACGACTGGATCGCCTTCGAACAGGATTTCCAGAAATCGAATCTCGCCAAGCTCGCGGCATACCCGCTGACCGAAACCCGGCCTCTGTCGCCGCGCGGCCTGGGATCGATGTCGCGCACCTATGTCGATTCGGCCAGGAACCAGCTTGTCGGCGCCTTCTATTACCCGGGCACGATCGGCTTCGTGGGAACACTCGACATGGCGACCGGCAAGCTGCGGCGCCTGTCGGACATCAAGGGCATGGCGCTCTACAGCGTGACCAGCATCGCGTTCGATCCCGACGCTCGGAAGGCATACTTCACCGAGGACAATTACGCGTTCCGGGACATCGTCGAAGTCGACGTCGACAGCGGCAAGCGGCGGATGCTGCAACGCGATGCGCGGATCGGCGAACTCGTCCTCAACTCAGCGGACAAGTCGCTGTGGGGAATCCGTCACGTGAACGGCTTTGCCACGATCGTCCGGATTCCGCCGCCCTACTCGGGGTTCAATCAGATCCACACCTTCGACTACGGCACGACCGTTTTCGACCTCGATGTATCTCCGGACGGGACGATGGTGTCGGCGTCGGTCGGCGAGGTCGACGGCAAGCAGTCGGTCCGGATCTGGAACCGCGAGCTGCTCGAATCGGGCAGCGGCCCGGAGGAGGTCGCGAGGCTGGAGCTTCCTCCCGCTGTCCCGGAAGGATTCACCTTCTCGCCCGACAGCAAGAGCCTTTACGGGAGCGCCTATTACACCGGCGTGTCGAACATCGTCCGGTTCGACATCGCAACGCAGCAGTTCGAGATCGTCAGCAACGCCTCGACCGGATTCTTCAGGCCCCAGCTGCAGCCCGACGGCTCGCTCATCGTCCAGGAATTCAGCGGCCAGGGAATGCGGCCCGTCAGCATCGTTCCCCAGAAGCAGGAAGATCTCGCAAACGTCGAGCTGCTAGGGACGCGGGTGGTCAATGCCCATCCCGTGTTGAAGGAATGGGGAGTGGGCTCGCCGGCCAAGGTCCCTCTCGACGACCTGGTCACCGAGCGCGGCCACTATATTGCAGGCAAGCGGATGGCTTTCGGCCCCGGCTACCCGATTATCATGGGCTACAAGGGCTCGCCCGCGCTCGGATACCTCTTTCACTGGGAAGATCCGATGCAGTTCAACCAGCTGACCGCGACAGTTGCCGTGTCGCCATTCGGGGAGCGGCGCGACAGCGAGCGTTTCCACGCCTCGCTGGAATATAAGACGATGAAATGGAGCCTGCGCTACGTGCACAATGGCGCCGACTTCTACGATCTCTTCGGGCCGGTCGAACGAAGCCGGAAGGGCGACGCCTTCATCGCCTCCTACAACCACACCAAGGTTTACGATCCGCCTCGCCAGCTCGATCTTTACGGCACCGCGGCTGTGTTTCTCGGCCTCGAGCGACTGCCGGGCGCACAGAATATCGAAAGCCCCTCCAACATCTTTTCAGCCGAAGCGGGGGTTAAGTACCGCAACATTCGAAGCTCGCTGGGCGCTGTGGACCGCGAGAAGGGCTTTGCCTGGCGGGCCAGCGCGGGCGCCGATTACGCCGTCGGTCACGTCTTCCCGAAAATAGCTGCCGGCCTGGATTACGGCGTTCCGCTCCCGATCTCGAACAGCTCGGCATGGATCTACCTCCACGCCGGAAAGGGGTGGGGAACCGAGCAAAGCCCGCTTTCGAATTTCTACTTCGGCGCGTTCCGCAACAACTATGTCGATAATCGCCCGGTCAAGAGATACCGGGAGATGGAGAGCTTTCCGGGCTTCGACATAGACGAGATCAACGCTCGCAGCTTCGTCAAAGCGACGGGCGAGGTGAACCTGCCTCCGATCCGCTTCGCCGAAGTGGGCACACCTCTCTTCTATCTCAGCAGTTTGCGCCCGGCGGTGTTCGCCGGCGCAATGGCAACCGATACCGCCGACGGCGGTCGCCGCTTCTATGATGTCGGAGCGCAGCTCGACCTCAACTTCACGATCGCCCTGCGCTTGCCGATGGTCCTTTCGGTCGGCGCAGCGGCCGGGTTCGAAGACGGCCACTACCGGGCAACGGAGTGGCTCGTTTCACTCAAGATCCTGTGACCGGCGAGCTAATAGCCGAATCGCTCCATTGGGGGTTCGCGCTGGTGCCGGTGCTGGTGCTGCTGGCAGTCTTCGTGTGGCTCGATGCCTTCAAGCTAATGAGTTTGCACGAGGTTCTCATCCTGCTCGTGCTCGGCGGGTTCGGTGCGTTTGCCGCCTACCCGGTCAGCGGCCGGCTTATCGACGCATTGCCGATCGGATTTTCCTTCTACAGCCGTTTCGTTGCGCCCTGGATCGAAGAAGCGATCAAAGGCGCCATCATGGTCGGCCTCTTCTGGTTCAACCGAATTGGCTACAAGCTCGACGCGGTCATTTCCGGATTCGCGGTCGGCGCCGGATTCTCCGTCGTCGAGAACATTCTCTACCTGACCGTCTACCCCGAATATGGAACCGGCACCTGGCTCGTCCGCGGCCTCGGAACCGCAGTCATGCACGGAGCGACCATGGCGGTGCTCGCAGCCATCGCGCATGAATTGGCTGAGCGCGAAACGCGCGAAGCAGCGGGTGAATTCGATTTCACCCTGCTGTGGTTCCTGCCCGGCTATGGGATCGCAGTCGCCTTGCACACGGCATTCAACCAATTCCCCGATCGCCCAATCATTGCGATGATGGGCGCCGTGCTGTTCGCGCCGCTCGCGATCATCGCGATCTTCCACTTCGGGGCCGCGGAAGCGGAGCGCTGGCTAGTCGCCGAGCGTGCCGCCCATGAGGAGCAGCTGGCAACCTTGCGGTCGGGCGCCTGGCCCGACACGCCGGCGGGCCGCAAGATCGCAGCGCTCGCCGAACGCCTCGATCCGGAGTCGGCTGAAAGAATCCGGCGATACTGGGAACTTCAGACATGGCTCGTCGCGCAAGCGGAAGAAACGATGGTCGAAGAAGCGGAGGGGGACGCCGTTTTCGATGAGAGGGCTATTCGAGAGGCTTTGGCCGAGCTCGAATGGCTCAAGCGCTCGCTGGGCAAAAGCAGCTTCGCTGCGTTGAAGACGCTGCTGCCCTTCAGCCGAAATGATTATTGGGAGCTCTCGGAGCTTCGGCAACGCATCTCCTGACCCCGGTTTCCTTAATGCGCTCGCGCTTTCAGCAGGTCGGCCAAGGCGGCGCTGATCGCGGCCGGTTGTGCGGGCTTGCGGATGATCGGCACCGTCGGGAATCGACCCTCCGGATCCACCATCTCGTAACCCGTGCAGAAAACGAACGGTACGTGCCGCTCCTTCAGCGCCTCGGCAACGGGATAGACCGAGCGCCCGCGCAAGTTGACGTCGAGAACCGCGGCATCGAACGGCTTGGAGAGCAGGGATTGTGCCTCGCTTAAGGTGGCGGCTGGCCCAACGATTGCCCAGCCCAGCCTGGTCAATTCCGCGCTAAGCTCGAGAGCGACAAGCTCCTCGTCTTCGACCACCAGGATTCGCCGCTCCTTGCCGTTCGCCACGACTCCACCCAAATCATCGCCAACTTCGTCGGGGGCTCCGCTAATTTCACCGGTCGTGAACAAATCGGCGGGCAGCTTGATCTTTACCTGCAGTCCGTCCGCCCTCCAGTCGAAGTCCAACCGGGCGTTAAGCTGTCGGCCGCTGACCTGGTTCAGGAGCTTGGTCCCGAACCCCTCGCGCTTCGGCGCGACCACGGGCGGGCCGCCCTGCTCCTTCCAGGAGATCCGCATCCATTCGTTTTCAAGCCGCCATTCGATCGTCACATGCCCATTGCGGCTGCTCAAGGCGCCATGTTTCACCGCATTCGTGGCAAGCTCGTGGAACAGCAGGCTCAGCGATTGGACGGCCTCGGCGCCGCAATTGACGTTCTGGCCGTTCAGCAACAGCTGCCCTTCTTTCGCGTAGGGCAGGAGTTCGTCGCGGATCAGCTGCTCGAGCGAAGCGCCGCGCCACTGCGATTGCGACAGCAGCGAATGCGCTCGGGCCAGCGACGCTATCCGTCCGCGGATGGCATCGGCAAAGTCCTCGACCGTGTCGGCCTTGGTCAACCCGACCAGCGCTTGGGCGACGGCCAGCGCGTTCTTGGCACGGTGGTCGACTTCACGCGCTAGCAGTGCCCGCGCCTCCTCATTGGTCTTGCGCTCGGTAATGTCGCGAAGGATGACGGTTCCGACCCTCTCTCCGTCGACAGTGACTTGCGACATCGACGCTTCGATCGGAAATTCCTCGCCCGTTTTTCGAACCGCGACGAGCACATCGGGGCCGTCGAACCGGCGATTGGCCTCGCCCCCCTTGAAGAAGACTCGAAAGTTTTGCCGCTGCTTGTCGGCCATCCGCTCAGGGAAGAGGATTTCTAGCTGTTTCCCGAGAATTTCATCTTCGGAATAACCGAAGATGCGCTGCGCCGCCGGATTGAAGAGGACGATCCTCAACTCCTCGTCAAAAGTGATGATTGCGTCCATCGCCGACTGGACGATGGCTTCCATCCTCCGACGAGTCTCGAGGATCGCCCTGCCCGCCTTGCTTCGATTGCTGATGTCGCGAGTGACCTTGACGAAACCGGTGACTTCGCCGTTGTCATCGCGAAGCGGGAAAAGGCTCACGTGGGCGGCGAAGATCGTCCCGTCCTTGCGCATCCTCGGCGCTTCTTCCTCGAACCTTCCGGTCTGGGCGGCGATCTTGAGTTCGCGGCCGGGCGCACTCTTGGCCCGGCTCTCCGGCGTGTGCAGGATGTTGTAGGGCTTGCCGATGATTTCGTCGGCCTTCCAACCCTTCAGCCGTTCGGCGCCCTTGTTCCAGGTCAGTATCCGCCCTTCGCGGTCGAGCTCGTAAATTGCATAGTCCTGTGCGGCGTCGACGAGGCGCTGTTCGCGGACGTCGAGTTCAACTTTCGCTTCTCGGCGGGCAACATCGGACTGAAGCCGGCCGATCCGCGCAACGAACAGCAACACCGCCGTGGTGATGACCGTAAAGGCGATGATGTTCGACAGGTCGTCGCCGGCCAGCGGAAGGAAAGCGAACTTCGGTTGCACGAACAGGAACACCGAAAGGAATCCACTCACGACCGCTGCTGCGAGGCCGGGCCACAACCCGAAACGAGCCGCCGAAATCAGGACTGCGAGCAGGAACAGCAGGAATGGCGCCCGGTCCCCGAGGAAGGGATCGAGAACGAGCCGAACGACAGCCGCAATTGCGACGAATCCGAGCGCAGCAAGATAAGGTCGCAACTGCAGGGTGGTTCCCCGAAAACCGGTAGCTGCAGTCACAACGCCGATACGCGGAAAAAGTTACGGTTGTTGGGAGGCTTCACGCGAATCTCTCCCGCAGCACTTCCAGCGACGGATCGTGGGTAAGGTCGAGGTGGAGCGGAGTGACGCTGACATAGCCGTCGTCCATCGCCTCGAGGTCGGTCAAATGTCCCGGTGTCTGCACCATCGGACCGAGGCCGAACCAGTAATAGTCGTAACCGCGAGGGTCGGTCCGCTTGTCGATGCGAAGCCGGCCATAGTCCCGGATGCCCTGACGGCAAATCCGTATCCCGTTGATCTTGTCGGGCGGAAGCGCAGGAAAGTTCACGTTGATCAGGGTCCCCGGCGGCGGCTCGTAGTCGATGAGCGGCCGCAGGGCGCGTTCGGCCCATGCTTCCGCCGCGGCGAACGGCACCAGGTCGCCCATCCCTTCCCGCGAATAGCTTTGGCTGAGCGCGATAGAGCGGACTCCGGCAAGCGCGCCTTCCATCGCCGCGGACACGGTCCCCGAATAAGTAACGTCCTCGCCGAGATTGGCGCCGCGATTGATCCCGGACAGGATCAGGGCCGGCGGCGAATCCTTCATGACGTGAGCGAGCGCGAGCATCACCGCATCGGTCGGGGTCCCGGTTACCGAAAAGCGCCTGTTGTCGTGCTTCCGCAACCGGATCGGCTGGGTGAGCGTCAGCGAGTGGCCGGCGCCGGACTGCTCCTCGGTCGGGGCAACGACCCAGATGTCGTCGGAGAAGGTCTGCGCGACGGTCTCGAGGAGATCGAGCCCGCGGGCGTTGATTCCGTCGTCGTTGGTCAGGAGGATGCGCATTGCGCTTGCTCATAACGACCGCGGTGGTGCTGTCCAACGTCGCTGGCACCAGGAAAATAGCGCCATATGAGCAACAGCTTGCGCATTTCTGTGGGTTGTTTCCGTCAGCGCTTGTTAACGACGGTACGCTTATTTATAGGCGCGGTCGGGGGATTACCGACTGACCCGGTGTTAACCCCCGGGAAAGTCTTGTTGAATCCGCCTCCGGCTGCACCGGTGGCTCCGGTCGCAGAAGCGATGGCGGGGCGTGCAGGGAGCTTCCATCGGGCCAAGTGCCCGGCGGAGTTGAGTGGGAGGGGTTCTAATGGCGACTGCTCTAGTCGATTTCTTCAACGAACAACCGGTTCCGTTTGACCGGATCATCGTTCCGGAGGGCTATTGCCCGTCCGAAGACGAAGAGTTCATGTCCGATATCCATCGCGCCTATTTCCTCAAGAAGCTGAGGGAATGGAAAGAGGCGATCATCGAGGAGTCGCGCCAGACGATGGCGCAGCTGCAGGTCGATTCGCTGCGCGAGCCGGACATCGCCGATCGCGCGTCGAGCGAGACGGACTGGTCGATCGAGCTTCGTACCCGCGATCGCCAGCGCAAGCTGATTTGCAAGATCGATTGCGCGATCCGCCGCCTCTACGAAGGCGAATATGGCTATTGCGAAGTGACCGGCGATCCGATCTCGCTGGCCCGGCTGGAAGCGCGCCCGATCGCTACCATGACCGTCGAGGCGCAGGAGCGTCACGAGAGAATCGAGAAGATATCGCGAGACGACTGAGCCGGGGGCTCAGTCCAAATCGCGATACGCGACAACTGGGTGCCGTCGCCTGGGCGACGAGCTAATGCTCGTAATGGCCGGCCAGCTCGTCCTTCAGGCGGAGCTTTTCTTTCTTGAGTTGATGGAGAAGATCTTCGTTCGGATGCGGCCGATGCTCCTCTTGGTCGATCATCGCGTGGAGCGCTGCGTGCTTGGATGCGAGAGCCTCGGCCTGTGCCTTGTCCATCGGTGCCAATTCCTTTCGTGAACGAATGACAACGTCGCCAATAAAACACTTTTCTCCGCGCTTGTCTCGCATTTGTAACAACCGCCTGGCCGCCGGCGCGGGCATCCTGTCGCGCAATCGATAGATCGAGCCACGTCCCGCTTCGGGACAAAAGCGCGGTCAAGCGGCACATCGCCCCGCCGTTTCGCGTTTTCTCCGGCAATGGAAAGTGGCAATCTGATGGTCATGCACGACTCGAACGAAGCGCCCGAGCCGGAAGCCCGGATCACTCCGCGGCTGGTCGATTCCTTTTATACGGAAGCGATGCTGCTCGCCGACGAGGCGCGCTCCTATTTCGACGATGCCGGCCGGGAGGAGCGCAGCACTCTCGACCCGTTCGTTCGAGTGAACTTTGCCTGTGAGTCGCTGAAGGTGACGACCCGGATCATGCATATCGTCGCGTGGCTGCTAACCCAGCGTGCGATAGAGAGCGGCGAGATCGCCTATCGAGAAGGACGGCGCCCGGAGCGGCGCCTCGGCAATGCGCAGGAGAGCGATCCGGCAGTGGTCGCCCGGCTCCCGGAAGCGGCACAGCGCCTCGTCAGCGCAAGCTCCGATCTTTACGCTCGCGTGAAACGGCTCGACGAGGGCAGCGTCGCCGACGAGCCGACGACAAGCCCGGCGCGTGCGCTGATGGGCCGCCTGGAACGCGGACTTACCGGCCAGTAGCGCCGCACAGGCGTTCTCGGGCGTCGGCATACTCACGCTCGAGCACTGCGATATAGTCTGCCGCCGGCTGCACCTTATCGATCGCCCCGATGCCCTGCCCCGATCCCCAGATGTCGCGCCACGCCTTGGTCCGGCTGGACCCTTCCGACCCGAACTCGGTCGCGACCGAGTCGAGCTTGTCGAGCGAGTCGGGGTCGAGACCAGCGCGCTCGATCGACGAGCGCAGGTAATTGCCGGCGATCCCGGTGAAGAGCGCGCTGTTGACGATGTCCGCAGCCCCGCCGGCGACGATCGCCTGCCGGTAATCCTCGGAACAGCGCGCCTCGGGAGTGGCGATGAACGGAGAGCCGATATAGGCGATGTCCGCGCCGGCCGCTTGCGCCGCGAGCACTGCCGAGCCTGTCGCGATCGATCCTGAAAGCACCAGCGGCCCGTCGAACCAGGCGCGGATTTCCTGAATCAAGGCGAACGGCGACCAGCGGCCTGCATGGCCCCCCGCCCCGGCTGCCACTGCGATCAGCCCGTCAGCTCCTTTGGCCACAGCCTTTCTCGCAAAGAAATCGTCGATGATGTCGTGAAGTGTAACCCCTCCCCAGCCGTGGACAGCCTGGTTGAGGTCCTCGCGCGCTCCGAGCGACGTGATGACAATCGGCACCTTCCACTTTTCGCACACCGCCATATCCGCTTCGAAGCGGTCGTTCGAACGGTGGACGATCTGGTTGACGGCGAACGGCGCGGCGGGCCGGTCGGGATGCTCGCGATCGTGAGCGGCGAGCGCTTCGGTAATCTCGTGGAGCCATTCGTCGAGCTGCGAAGCCGGCCGGGCGTTCAGCGCCGGGAAGCTGCCGACGATGCCCGCGGTGCATTGCGCGATCACCAGCTTCGGGTTGGATATGATGAACAAAGGCGCGCCGATGACCGGGATGCGCAGGCGCGAAAGCAGCTTCGGTATGCTCATCAGGTCCCCCGGGCGCGACGCAGCGAGTTAGCGCGCCGCGGGCACCGATGGCTAGCTGCAGTTTTTACGGCACCGGCACTCCGTCGATGTTGCCGGGCGGCGAATAGCGGCAAATGAGATATTCCCACGCCGCCGTCCGGTGGATCGCGCAGCCAACCCGCGTCGTCGTTCTCCAGATCATCGTCGTATAATGGGCAACGTCGAGCCAGTTACCGGTCGAGCTCACCGCCGGAAATATTCCGGGCCGGAACATTCGCTTTTCCGCGGACCAGTTCGACACCATTTGCTCTGGCGAATAGGCGCCAGTCGTCCCCATCCACAGATTTTCCCTCTGGCCGGGGCGCAACTGCTTGGGCGAGTGCTGGAGACGGCCGATAGCGGCTAGCGACGGCCCATAGGACGCCGCGGCCGCAGCAAGCGCCGGATCCCAGGCCATTGGAGGCGCTCCGACAGCGGCTCGCTCGCGGTTGTGGGCGGCCAGGAGACGCATCGAAACCGGATCGAGCACCGGAGCCTGCGAGGCTGCGGGGCCGGCAAGTGCGGCCAAGAGCGAGGAAGTTGCGAGGAGTTTCAGGTACGCGGTCACGTCGACCTCCCGAAAAGAGCGGCTAGGCCGCGGCGCGCGTTAGCCACGGTCCATAGAATTCGCGAAGCATCGCCACCACAACGGCTGGATCGTCCTGCTGGTTCACGGTGTTGCGAAGCTCTGCGGAGCCCGGCAGCCCCTTGGTGTACCAGCCGATATGCTTTCGGGCGAGGTTGACGCCGGTCTGGCGCCCGTAGAGCGACAGCATCTCGTCATATTGGGCAAGCATCGTAGATAGTTGCTCATCCAGCGACGGTTCGGCCCAGGCGCTCTCTGTCACCAATTCGGCAATAGCCTGGGCCAGAAGCCAGGGACGTCCGTAGGCGCCGCGCCCGATCATTACGCCATCGGCGCCGGACTGGCCGAGCGCCTCCCGCGCATCTTCGACCGAGCAGATGTCGCCATTGACGATCACCGGCACCGAGACCGAGTCCTTGACCCGGCGCACGAAGGCCCAATCGGCACTGCCCTTGTACATCTGGCAACGGGTGCGCCCGTGTACCGTGATCATCTTGACGCCGAGGTCCTCGGCGATCCGCGCCAGCTCCGGCGCATTGAGCGTGGAATGATCCCACCCCATACGCATCTTCAGAGTGACTGGAAGTTTCACCGCATTGACCGTCGCCTCGATGAGCCTGGTGGCAAGCGGCAGGTTCGCCATCAGCGCAGAGCCCGCGTCGCCATTGACCACCTTTCGAACCGGGCAGCCCATGTTGATGTCGATGATCGCCGCTCCGCGCTGCTCGTTGAGCTTCGCCGCCTCCGCCATCACCTCCGGCTCGCAGCCGGCAAGCTGGAGCGAAACCGGCTGCTCCGAGGGATCCCACAGGGATTTCTGGAGCGATTGGCGCGTTTCGCGGATCATCGCCTGGCTGGCGATCATCTCGCTTACGGTAAGTCCGGCGCCGTAGCGCTTGACCACGCGCCGGAACGGCAGGTCGGTGACGCCCGTCATCGGCGCCAGGATCACTGGCGTGTCGATCCTCACGGGACCGATGTGGATGGGCTTCAACATGCTCATGGGTCGGCGGGAGATAGTGGAACAGCCCTTGGCGGACAAGGCAAGCAGCCGTACAGCGCCGCGCGGTGACGACCACAGCCCTCATAGTAGCTGCCGGCAAAGGCGAGCGCCTCGGCGGCGGAATACCCAAGCAGTACCGGCTTCTCGGCGGCAAACCGGTGGTTCGCCATGCGGTCGAGGCACTGGCGAGCCATCCGGCAATCGGCTCGGTGCGCGTCGTCGTCGGCTCCGGCCAGCAGGCGCTCGCCGGCGAAGCGCTTTCGGGACTCGATGTCGGAGCATTGATCGAAGGCGGTGCCGAGCGCGCAGATTCGGTGCGCGCCGGATTGGCCGAGGCCGAAGGCGATGCCGTGCTTGTCCACGATGCCGCCCGACCCTTCTGCCCTCATCCGGTGATCGACAGGCTGCTCGCGCCACTGGAATTCTTCGACGGCGCGGCGCCCGTGCTGGAGATCCGCGACACGCTCGCCCGCGCTTCGGACCGGCTAGAACAGGCGGTCGACCGCAATGGCGTAGTGCGGGTCCAGACCCCGCAGGCCTTCCGGCTTACCGCTCTTCGCGGCGCGTACGATCGCTGGAGCGGCCCCGCGCCAACCGATGAGACCACCGTTGCACGCGCCGCCGGGCTAAAAGTCGCTGCCGTCGAGGGCGACGCTGCGCTGGAAAAGATCACCAGTCCCGCCGATTTCGAGCGCGCCGAACAATGGCTCGCCTCGCGGCTGGTCACGCGCACCGGAACCGGCTTTGACGTCCATGCCTTCGCCGGAGAGGGGCCGATCATGATGGGCGGGATCGCAATCCCCCACCCGCGCGGCCTTGCCGGCCACAGCGACTCCGACGTCGTCCTCCACGCGATCACCGACGCCCTCCTAGGTGCGGCCGGATTCGGCGACATCGGCGAACATTTCCCGCCGTCGGACTCGCAATGGCAGGATGCTCCGTCGGAGCTTTTCGCAGCCCGCGCAGCGGAGCTGATCGCGAAGAGCGGCGGGAGGATCGACCATGTCGATTGCACAATCATCTGCGAGGAACCGAAGGTGGCCCCGCATCGCTTGACGATCAGAGCGAAGGTCGCGGCAATCCTTCGAATCAGGGAGGATCACGTCAGCATCAAGGCAACGACGACCGAAGGGCTTGGCTTCACCGGCCGGCGCGAGGGCATCGCCGCGCAAGCGGTCGCGACCATCCGCCTGGGAGGCCGGCAATGAGCGAGAGACTGCTTCCGCAGGCGCTGTACGACCGCGCCAGGCAGGTCGTGGAGGCAAACCGCAAGCTCGGCCGCCGGGTCGCCGTTGCCGAAAGCTGCACGGGCGGCCTTGTCTGCGCTGCCCTGACCGAGATCCCCGGGTCTTCGGAAATCTTCGAGGCCGGCTACGTCACTTATTCGAACGCCTCGAAGATCGACGACCTCGGGGTCAGCGCGGAAGTCGTCGAAACGTTCGGCGCGGTCAGCGTCGCAACCGCCTGGGCCATGGCCCGGGGTGCGCTTGCAGCTTCAAAGGCCGATGTCGCGGTCGCGATCACCGGGATTGCGGGGCCCGGCGGAGGCACTCCTTCAAAACCGGTCGGAACGGTGGTCTTTGCCTGTGCCGAGCGCGGCGCGGACCCGTCGCAGATCGTCGCGGACCAGAAGTTTTTCGACGAGAAGGATCGCGCCGGGGTTCGGCTTCAGGCGGCGCTTTGCGCGCTCGACCTGCTCATTCCGTAGAGAGTTGCCGCGCGCCGCTCGAATGCGCCCGTCATCCGCCTGAGGGCGCGATCGAACATCTGCCCCGCCAGGGCCTCGAACAGCCGTGAGCGGAAGGCGAAATCGACCGAGAAATGGAGATTGGTGCCGCCGTCAGCGGCGCGCTCGAATGTCCATTCGTTGTGGAGATATTTGAGCGGGCCCTCGACATAGTCGACGCAGATCCGATCGGGCCGCTCCTTCACGACACGGCTCGTGAAGCGTTCCTTGAAGGCGCTGAAGCCAACGATCAGGTCAGCAACCGTCTCGGTCTCGCTCGACGAGCGGATCCGGACTGCAACCACCCACGGCAGGAACTCGTCGTAGCTGGCGACGTCGGCCACCATGTCGAACAGCTGCTCGGGCGTGTAGGGAAGGTGCCGGGTTTCGCTGTGCCGCGGCATCAGCCTTTTGCCCGCTCCAGCTGCGCTGCCCTCGCCTCCTGCATTTTCCTGAAGTCGTCGCCGGCATGATAGCTCGACCGCGTCAGCGGCGACGCGGCGACGAGCAGGAAGCCCTTGGCCCGGGCTATAGCTGCATAGGCTTCGAATGCCTTGGGAGTGACGAACTCCTCCACCTTGGCGTGGCGCGGTGTCGGTTGCAGGTACTGACCCATTGTCAGGAAATCGATGTCCGCCGAGCGCATGTCGTCCATCACCTGGTGAACCTCGAGCCGCTGCTCGCCCAGGCCCACCATCACCCCCGACTTGGTGAAGATGTGCGGCGCCTTGCGCTTCACGCTCTCCAGGAGCCGCAGCGAAGCATAATAGCGCGCGCCGGGACGGATAGTCGGATAGAGACGCGGAACGGTCTCGAGATTGTGGTTGAAGACGTCGGGCCCGGCTGCGACGATCGCGTCGACAGCGCTTTCTGCCTTGTTGCGGAAATCCGGAGTCAGGATTTCGATGGTCGTGTTCGGAGTGTTCCGGCGAAGCGCCTCGATCACCTTGACGAACTGGGACGCTCCGCCGTCGGGGAGATCATCGCGGTCCACAGAGGTGACGACGATATGCTCAAGACCGAGCTCCGCAGCGGCAGTGGCGACATGCTCCGGCTCGAGCGGATCGACGGCGCGCGGCATTCCCGTCTTGACGTTGCAGAAGGCGCAGGCCCTCGTGCAGGTGTCGCCGAGGATCATCACCGTCGCGTGCTTCTTGGTCCAGCACTCGCCGATATTCGGGCAGGCCGCTTCCTCGCACACGGTGGCGAGATTGAGGTCGCGCATCAGCCGGCGCGTGGCGTGATAGCCGGGGCTGGTCGGGGCCTTTACCCGTATCCAGTCGGGCTTGCGCTGCTTCGGCGGGACGGCTGCTGGGGCGTTCATGGGCGCGAGATAGCGACGCTCGGGCGCGCTTGCCAGTCCCGCGAGGTGCCTATAGCGGACAGACCATGCGTTTCACCCGGTTGATCGAAGGATACCGCCGCTTTCGCGAGAAGGAATGGCCGCGTGAACGCGAGCGTTGGACGGAGCTTGCCGAAGGGCAGAGTCCCAAGGTGATGGTGATCGCATGCGCCGACAGCCGCACCGATCCAGCGCAGATTTTCGATACTCGCCCCGGCGAGATTTTCGTGGTCCGGAACATTGCCGCCCTCGCGCCACCGTTCGAGACCACGGCGGGCTATCATGGCGTGTCCGCGGCCCTGGAGTTCGGCGTGACTCAGCTGGAGGTCGAGGAAGTGCTGGTGCTTGGCCACGGGTCCTGCGGCGGCTGCAACGCGGCGCTGACCGGTCAATTCGACCACGCCCAGGCCGGCGAAGGCCGCTTCATCGCCAATTGGGTTTCGATGCTTCACCCTGCCCGCGATCGCGTGCGCTCGCATCACGATGCCATCGGGCCCGCCGCAATCCTTGAAATGGAATGGGAAGCAGTCAGGCTCAGCCTCTCGAACCTGCGGACCTTCCCGTGGATCGCGGAGCGCGAGAAAGACGGACGCCTTAAGCTCCACGGCGCCCATTTTTCTATTTCCGAAGGCCGATTGTACGTGCTCGACGAGGCGGAAGGAACCTTCCGCCCCGCCTGAGCAATTCAGGCTAACACTTTACGTTATAATCGTAATGCGGCTGCCCGTAGCGATCGACGTAGTAGCAATATCCGCGCGTGTCGCGGTAATATTGCCGGTCCCCAACGACAGCTCCAACCACGCCACCAAGGACCGCGCCCGCAACGGCGCCCGTTGCGGTTCCTATGCCGGGAAGGACGGAGCCGGCAATCGCGCCGGCACCGGCACCGACCACGGCTCCTGTGGTGGTGGTGCTCGCCACGTGGCGATCGTAAGCCGTTGTGCAGCCGCCGAGCGCCAGGCTCGATGCAGCGGCGGCCGATAGCAGCAGATGTTTCATCTGGACGTCCTCCAAGCCAATCCCCGCAGGCAGAGCACCCGAACGGCCGTTTCGTTCCTGTAACCGCTCCCGCGGTCCACGAACCGTGTCGAAAACGGAATGAACTGAATCGTCGTCGGCGGGGGAAGCATGAACTTCCACCCGCCGACAGTCAGTTTTCAACGCCAGGCTGCGAAGCCAGCCGTTCGGACCGTCACCAGTCCGAGGAAATACTAGCAGCGGACGTTGTAGTCGTAATGCGGACGGCCGTACTGGTCGACGTAATAGCAATAGCCGCGGGTATCGCGGTAATATTGCCGGCCGTTCCTGACCGCTCCGAGAACGCCGCCGAGGATAGCGCCGGCGATGGCGCCCTCGCCCGTGCTGACGCCCGGAATGACAGCGCCGGCGATCGCGCCGCCGGCAGCACCGACCGCGGCGCCGGTGGCTGCGTCGCCGAGCTGGCCGTTGTTCTGGTAATATGGAGAATTGTAGCCGTAGCCGTAGCCGCTGTTGTAGCCGTACGGATTGGTTGTACAGCCGGTCAACGCGATAGTGCCCGCGAGAGCGGCCGAAAGTGCCAGTCTTTTCATCACCCTACTCCTCAAAACCGGATCCCTCCGGAAGTCCCATGAAGCAACAGTGCATGAACAGGCGTTTCGTTCCCGCATCGATCATCTGCCATTCATCTCGTGACGCTTTGCGCGGCAGACTGTGGTCATTGCGCGACATCGCGGTAGATGCAGGCCAGGAATCGTCAGGAGTCGCTGCATGAGTAACGGTAATCCAAGCGGGCTCGACTCGAACATCGCCTTGCTCATCGACGCCGACAACGCCTCCCCCGAGCATCTTGACGAGGTGCTTCTCGTCCTCGGCGAGCTCGGCACGATCAACATCCGGCGCGCCTACGGCAATTGGGCGAAGGCCAGCCTCAAGGGTTGGGGCGACCTCTCCGGACTCCACTCGATCGTTCCGATGCAGCAGTTCGATGTCGTCAAGGGCAAGAGCGCGACCGACATGCGAATGACGATCGATGCCATGGACCTCCTCGACCGGGGCAATGTCGACGGCTTCGGGATCATGTCTTCGGACAGCGACTTCCTGCCGCTTGCGCAGCGGATCCGTGAGGAAGGCCTGCCGGTCTACGGTTTCGGGACCGCCAAGACCCCGCTGAGCTTCCGGCAGGCCTGCACCCGATTTTTCGACGTCGCCGCGCTGGTCGCCCAGCAACCCGTCGAGGGCGAGACTGAAAGGCAGGTGAAAGAGCGGCCGGTGGACGAGGCGCTGCTCGAAGTGCTCGGCCATGCCTACAAGGCCTCGGAGCGCGACGAGGACGGCTATACGACCCTGTCGGAGCTTGGGCAGCGCGCCAAGGCGGTTTCCAGCTTCGCCACGCGCAATTACGGCTACACGCGGCTTTCGGACCTGCTTCGAGCGATCCCCAATTTCGACGTGAAGACCCGGCCCGACGGCCGCCTGCTGGTCAAGCGCCTCCGCTGAAGGAACTCCGCCGCGTTGCGCCCGTTCGCTGAATCGCAAGCGAAGGGACTTTGCAATGACCGAGACTAGAGGCGAGGACCGCGCCCAAACGGCGAAGCGGAACGACGACAGCGACATCATCGATGCCGCTGCCGACGAAGCCGTCGCCGGCGGCGCGCACCAGCAGGGCCGAGAAGGCGGTAATCTGCAGGCGGACCTGGCGACCCAGGCTGAGCGGCGCCGGGCCACCGATCCGAATGCGCATGAAAGCGTCAAGAAAGGCGATCATGTCGCCCACGGCCAGGGCGAAACGCCGCCGCACCCGGCGACCGAGGTGGTCAGCGACCGCGATTGAACGCTGGCGAATGTTGCAGCCGCGACACACCGCGCCGCCGTCTGCGCGGTGATGCAGTTTGAGCGGAACGGATGCAGTCCGGCGCCGTTGACGGCCTTAACCCAAGTTAGGACATCCGCAGCTCATGCTCGCCAGCGGCATTGCCAGGCAGTATCTCGACACCGCACTCACCGCCCTGAAGGATGCGGAGGGCTGGCGAGCCGTCCTCGATGAGCTTCCGGTGCCGATCTATACCACCGACGCCGATGGCGCCGTCACTTACTGGAACGATGCATGCGTCAAGCTTGTCGGCCGCGAACCGCGCGCCGGCGAGGACCGATGGTGCGTGACCTGGAAGCTGTACACGACATCCGGCGACCCGCTGCCGCACGACGAATGCCCGATGGCTCGGGCGATCAGGGAAAAGCGGGAAATCCACAACGACATCATCATTGCCGAGCGGCCAAACGGCCAGCGCGTCGCCTGCCGGCCCTATCCGACTCCGATTTTCGATGACCAAGGCAAGCTCGAAGGCGCGGTCAACATGATCATCGAAATGACCAACGAGCAGGCTGCCGAGCTTGGCGAGCAGGCAGCCCGGTGCCGCCGCCTCGCAAAAGCGACGACCGACGCGCGCACCGCCGAAATCCTGGACAGCATGGCGCGAGGTTACGCTTCCACCGCAGCCATGCTGAAGCCCGCGGTATAGCTTCCAGCTCGCTCCGCGAGAGGGTTCTCCACGCAAAAGCCTTCGGCTATGAGAAGCCGCCGCCGTCGCGAATTGTGTGGCGCAAGCGGCCTGTACGCGTCATCTTCCAGGCTTAACGCAATCGGGGGTGCGGTTATGTACGAAGTTGGACCTGACGAATTCAGCGAACGGTGGGCGCCCACGGTGATCGGCGTGCTCCGCATTGTTACGGCACTGCTTTTCTTCGAACATGGCACCGCAAAGTTGCTTGGATTCCCCGAAACCGGAATGGCCTATCCCGCGATGTGGTCGCTCCCGTGGGTCGCAGGCGTTTTCGAGATAGTCGGCGGCTTCCTGCTTTTGATCGGCCTGTGGACCCGCTGGGTGGCCCTTCTTTTGTCGGGTGAGATGGCGGTCGCTTACTGGTACGTCCATGCCGCCCAATCGCCTTTCCCAATCATAAACAACGGCGAAGGCGCGATCCTCTATTGCTTCATCTTCCTGACCCTGTTCGTGGTCGGGGCCGGCAATTTCAGCGTCGACCAGATGATCGCGCGCAAGGCATCGCCAGTAGAAGGCTATGCAGCGCCCGGAGGCGAGCGGTCCCTGGAAGAGTGAAAAGGCCGTCAGCGCGCGCTTAAGGTCATTAAAGTCACGCGATGAGGCGCCATTTCCGTGACTTTAGGGAGTCACGGAGTTGCCCGCTTACTGAGCGCTCACGGTAGATTCACGGATTCTAAAGAGCCGGAGGCAGGCTGGCAGGCGAAATCCTACTTTGCCAGCATTTCGGCCGGGTCAG
>DATAKH010000227.1:0-7467 GCA_036261735.1 Sphingomicrobium sp. | reverse complement strand
GAAGCCATGCGAGGCACCGACCGCGCCCGCAGGGCGAGGTTCACTTCACCAGGCGTTCGCGCAACAGGTTCTCGACCACGGAGGGATCGGCGAGCGTCGACGTGTCGCCGAGGTTGCTGAAATCGTTCTCAGCGATCTTGCGCAGGATGCGGCGCATGATCTTGCCGGAGCGGGTCTTTGGAAGCGCTGGCGTGAAATGGATTTTCTCGGGCGCTGCAAGGGCGCCGATGTCCTTGCGGACCTCCTGGTTCAGTTCGGCACGAACGGCGTCGTCGCCTTCCTCGCCGGCGTTGAGGGTGACGAACGCATAGATCGCCTGGCCCTTGATGTCGTGCGGGTAGGCGACGACGGCTGCCTCTGCGACCTTGGGGTGCGCGACCAGAGCGCTCTCGACCTCAGCGGTTCCGATGCGGTGGCCGGAGACGTTGATCACGTCGTCCACCCGGCCGGTGATCCAATAATAGCCGTCCTCGTCGCGGCGGCAGCCGTCGCCGGTGAAGTACAGGCCCGGATAGGTGCTGAAATAGGTCTGGAAAAAGCGCTCGTGATCGCCCCAGACGGTGCGCATCTGCCCGGGCCATGACGAGGCGAGGCACAGGTTTCCGCTAGCCGCGCCCTCGAGGACTTGATGCTGCGGGTCCAGGAGAAGCGGCTCGATCCCCGGCAGGGGGTGTGTGGCGGAGCCTGGCTTCATCGCAGTCGCTCCTGGGAACGGCGAAATCATTATGCCGCCAGTCTCCGTCTGCCACCAGGTATCGACGACTGGGCAGCGCTCGTCCCCGACAACCCGCCAAAACCATTCCCAGGCTTCGGGATTGATCGGCTCCCCGACCGTTCCGAGCAGGCGAAGTGACTGGCGGCTGTGCCGCTTCACAGGTTCGTCGCCTTCGCGCATCAGCGCCCGGATCGCGGTTGGCGCCGTGTAGAAGATCGTCACCCCAAGCCTGTCGACCGTTTCCCAGAAGCGGCCGAAGTCGGGGTAATTGGGGACTCCGTCGAACATGACGCTGGTCGCTCCACAAGCCAGCGGACCGTAGACGACATAGGAGTGGCCGGTGATCCAGCCGATATCGGCGGTGCACCAGAAGATATCCTCGGGCTTGTAGTCGAAGACCCATTCGAACGTCGTCGCCGCCCACACGGCATAGCCGCCGGTCGTGTGGACGACGCCCTTGGGCTTCCCGGTCGAGCCGGACGTGTAGAGGATGAACAACGGGTCCTCCGCGTTCATCGCCTCGGGCTCGCAAGCCGTCGAAAGGCTGTCCCGAAGCTCGGAGTAGGAGATGTCGCGCCCTTGCTTCAGCGCGATGTCGGCGCCGGTGCGCGTGACGACGATCACGGTGGCGACGTCGCGGTGGGCAAGCGCTTCGTCGACATTCCTCTTGAGCGGGATCGGCTTGCCGCCGCGAACCCCTTCGTCGGCGGTAATCACGCAACAGGCGTCGCAATCGGCGATCCGTCCGGCGAGGCTCTCGGGCGAGAAGCCCCCGAACACCACTGAGTGGATGGCGCCGATCCGGGCGCAGGCCAGCATCGCCGCCGCTGCCTCGGGGATCATCGGCATATAGATCATCACCCGGTCGCCGCGGCCGATCCCGCGCGACTTCAGGAGGTTCGCGAATCGGCAGGTCTCGCCGTACAGCTCGCGATAGGAGACGCGGCGCCCTTCGCCCGGCTGGTCGGCTTCGAAAATCACCGCCGTTCGGTCGCCGTCCTTTTCGAGGTGGCGATCGAGGCAATTGACCGAAAGGTTTAACTGCCCGTCGGCAAACCATTCGATCTGGAACCGGTCCTCGTCGAACGAGCAGTCGCCGGCGCGGGTCGGGAATTTCGTCCAATCGAGCCGCTTTGCCTGCTCCAGCCAGAATCCGTCCGGATCGCGCTGAGCCCGGTCGTTGAGGGACCGAAGCTCGTCCGGCCCGATCTTCGCGTGAAAGTCTTGCGGGACGGGATGGATCGCTCCGTTCATCCGCCGGCCTCGAGGCTTTTGATATCGATGACAAAGCGGTGCGGGGTGTCGCCCTTCCCAAGCGTATCCCACGCATGGTTGATCTTCTGCGCGGGAATGACTTCGATGTCCGGGAGGATTGCGTTGGCGGCGCAGAAATCGAGCATCTCCTGGGTTTCGGGAAGACCGCCGATGAGCGAGCCGGCGACCACGCGATTGCCGAATATCAGGTTGAAGCCGTTCAAGCCCGGAAGCGGCTCGACCGCGCCAAGAAGGACGAGAGTCCCGTTTGGAGCCAAAAGGCCGACATAGGGATCGATGTCGTGCTTCACCGGAACGGTGTCGACAAGGACGTCGAAACGTCCACTGGCTGCTTCCATCGCCGCCGGGTCGGTTGAGACGATGACTTCGCTCGCGCCGTTGGCACGCGCGGCCTCGGCCTTTTCGGGAGAGGTGGTCAGAACGGTGATTTCTGCCCCCATCGCCTTCGCCATTTTTACTGCCATGTGCCCGAGCCCGCCAAGGCCGGCCACCGCTACCTTGTCGCCCTTTTTCACGCCCCAGCGCTTCAGAGGCGAGTAGGTCGTGATCCCCGCGCACAACAAGGGCGCTGCATGTGCGAAATCGATCGAGTCCGGGAGTCTGCAGACGAATTCCTCGCGGACGACGATATGCTCGCTGTAACCACCCTGCGTGATCTCTCCGCTCAGGCGGTCGGGCGCGCTATAGGTGAAGGTCGGCATTTCGACGCAGAATTGCTCGTGCCCGGACCTACAATATTGGCACGTCATGCAGCTGTCGACGAGGCAGCCGACACCGACCCGGTCGCCGACCTTGTAGCGAGTGACGCCGGATCCGACGGCGGTGACCGTCCCGACGATTTCGTGGCCGGGGACCATCGGATATTGCGCCATGCCCCAATCGTCGTGGGCGAAGTGGAGGTCGGAGTGGCAGATGCCGCAATGACTGATTTGGATCGCGACATCCTCGGGGCGCAGGTCGCGGCGATCGATCGTCATCGGCTCGAGCGGCTCAGTCGGCCCTTTCGTGCCCCACGCGCGTGCCTTGCTGGTCATTGCCATTTCTCCCCTTCAGAGGCCCTCGTGTCAGACATCGTTGGCCACTCCTCGCGCGCGGCTGAGAACGCGACGGGCCTGGTCGAGATGCGGGCGGTCGACCATTCGGCCGCCGACCGAAATGGTGCCGGCGTCCGGCTCGGCTTCGAACGCCTCGATAATTGCCTTGGCGTGGCCGATTTCTTCCGGAGTCGGAAGAAAGGCGTCATTGATCACCGGCACCTGCGCCGGGTGGATCGCCAGTTTTCCGGTGAAACCCTCGCGCTGCGCCGCTTCGCACTCCCGCCTGAGCCCGGAGTCGTCGCGGAAATCGGCGAAGACTCCATCGACCGGCTGGACCCCGGCGGCGACTGCGCCGGCAAGGCACAGCGATCGCGCCAGCTTGTAAGTAAAGGCCAGCTCGCCGTCGAAATCATATTTGGATGACGCTCCGAGCGCCGCCGACAGGTCTTCCGCGCCCCAGCTCATCGCCACCAGCGGCGATTGCGGGTTGCGATAGCTCAGGAGGCCGAAAAGGCTCGCCGCCGTCTCGGTCACGATGGCGTGGATCGGGATGTTCCCTGTGCGATGCGCGAGCTCGACGACATCGGCGCCGCTTTCCGCCTTCGGGAGGACGATACCAGTCACGTCGCTTCGGGAGATCAGGTCGAGATCGTCCTTGTGATGAGCGGTTCCGAGCGGGTTGACCCGTACCCACCAGTCGGGCCCGCCGCTACGCTTGCCTAGACCCTTCAATATGTCGCGGGCCGCTGCCTTGCGCGTGGAGACGACGCTGTCCTCGAGATCGAAAATGATGGCGTCGGCCTCGCTCTCGATCGCTTTTCCGATCTTCTTCTCGCTGTCGGCTGGGACGAACAGCCAGCTTCGTGGATCGCTCCTCATTGCGGCGTCTTGAGCAGAAGCGCCGTTCGCGTGCACTCGCAGACCAGCTCGCCGCTTTGCTTGAAGCTTCGGTGCGCCCAGGTGACGATACCCGCATTTGGCCGCGACTTGCTTTCCCGCACCGCCACGCATTCCGTCTCGCTTCGAAGCGTGTCGCCGACGAACACCGGATTGGGAAACTTCAGCCCGTCGTAGCCGAGGTTTGCGACCAAGGTGCCAAGCGTGGTGTCGGCAACGCTGACCCCGATCATCAGCCCGAAGGTGAAGATCGAGTTCACCAGCGGCATCCCGAACTCCGATTGCGATGCGAAGTCATGGTCGAGGTGCATCGGCTGCGGGTTGTGGGTGAGGGTGGAAATAAGGACATTGTCCGTCTCGGTGACGGTGCGGGAGATCGCATGGCTGACTTTGTCGCCAACCTTCCACTCGTCGAAATAGCGTCCGGCCATGTTGGCGGGTCTAGGCGAGGCCCGGCCCGATTGCCAAGCCGAATGCCGCCGACTGCCACTCGCGGATGAAGTCGTTGGGGGCCAGCAGCATCCACACGTTGAGGAGGAGGTTGTCGCGGATGACCAGCAGCGGAAGCAGCTCGAGGGCAAGAAGCAGCACGATGCTCGCCCAAAGCGGCAGCTTTCGGGCGGCGAGAAAGCCCGCCGCCATCATCGCCATGTCGCTCAATGAATTGACGATCGAATCGCCGGTGTAGCCGAGCGCGGCGGTCGCCTCGCGATAGCGGTCGATCACCATTGGCGTGTTCTCGACGATTTCCCACAGCGCCTCGACCGCCAGCGCGGCGAGGAATCGACGCTCGACCGGCCAGCTCCGCGCGACCAGCCACAGCGCCGCATAGAAAAGCAGGCCGTGGACGATATGGCTGAGGCTGTACCAGTCGGCCAGCATCTGGCTCTGGGTCGGCCCGACAGGTCCCCACAAGGCCAGCTGTCCACAGGTGCAGATCGGCGAGCGGCCCATGGCCATGAGGATTCCCGCTGCGACTGCGAAAATGAGGAGCGCGGCGATCGTGGTTCGGGAATTACGGGTCATTGCGGACGCGTAGCAGAGCGGTCCGGCTTGCAAAGCCCGGCCGTTCAGTCGATCAATCCGTTCGATGCTGCGCGCCTATGGCCCTGGATGCGATGGTAAGGCGATCGATGCCGATCGCCAGAAGATCCCGAGCCACGCGACTTGGATCGACCTTGAGGAGCCGACTCGCGCCGAAGAGGAGCTGGTCGAGCGTTGCCTGGAGGTTGCGGTGCCGACGCCGGAGGAGATGGCCGAAATCGAGCCGTCCAGCCGGCTCTATTCGACTAATGGTGTCCTCTACATGACCGTCAGCGTCCTCTACGGGGTCGAGGACAATGCACCGGCGAGCGCGCCGATGGGCTTCGTCCTGACGGACGATCGGCTGGTCACCGTCCGCTACGTCACTCCCAAGCCGGTCCGCGCCTTTGCCGACCATGTCCGGCGCGAGCCGGAACTCGCCGCGGACGCGCTCACCGCCTTGTGCGGGATGCTGGACTCGCTTGTCGACCGGCTTGCGGACGAGCTTGAGAAAGTGGGTGCCGAGATCGAGAAGATTTCCAGCCACATCTTCTCGCCGACTGTCGACGCGCGGCGAATTCCGGTCCCGCGGCTGACGGCGCTGCTGACGCGTATCGGCAAGACTCAGTTGCTGCTCGCAAAAATCCGAGAGAGCGAAACCAGCACGAGCAGGCTATTGAGCTTCCTCAGCGGAACTCCGCGGCTCCGGTCGCGAAAGGCGGCGGACGCTCGAGAGCACGTCGCCAGCCTGGCTGCGGACGCGTCGTCGCTAAGCAACCACAGCGGCTTCCTCGCCGATCACCTCTACTTCCTGCTCGACGCCGCGGTGGGCCTGATCAGCATCGAGCAGAATGCCGCGATGAAGCTGTTTTCCTGGGCTGCGCTGGTGCTTCTGCCGCCGACCCTGGTCGGCGCGATCTACGGGATGAATTTCGATTTCATGCCGGAGCTTCACTGGCGGTTAGGTTATCCGTTCGCGCTCGCCCTGATGCTGGCGAGTGCAGTCCTGCCGCTGTGGTATCTCAAGCGCCGCGGTTGGCTTTAGGCGTCGACTTCCTCGGCAGCCTTCGCAGTGCGCTCCATCTCTGCTTTCGTCCCTCGTCGGGCGAGTGCGGCATAGGCAAGCGCAAGCTGGCCGGCCACTTCGGCGTCTTCGCTTTCCTCGCGGCGAAAGGCGGCAGCCCGCGCCTCGGCAGCGCGCCGGCGGAAATAGTCGCGGTCGTGCGCCATCCACGGCTCCTTCCTGCCCCGTTAAATCCGGAGCAAGCCATATTAGTCCGACCGCCATCTTAATGGGAGTCCGCGAGCCTCACCCCGTCCCGCCGCGGGAGCAATCGAACGCAAGCGAAACGAGGAATGGCGAGCCAGCGCCGGGCTGGCGTTAGGACCATAGTTCCGGTCCTCTGAACCTATGGCTTTGCGGGCGCGTTTCCCGGTTGCTAAAGGCTCGCGCGACCAAGGCGCACACGCGCCGACGCAAAGCATCAAGGATAGAGAATGACGCCGACCGGCAAGGACAGCCTCAACACGCGTTCGACGCTTACCGTCGGCTCGAAGACTTACACGTATTATTCGCTCGCCAAGGCGGCGGACACGCTCGGCGACATTTCCCGGCTGCCATTTTCGATGAAGGTCCTGCTCGAAAACCTCCTCCGCTTCGAGGACGGAGAGACGGTTACCGCAAAGGATCTGCAGTCGATGGCAGGATGGCTCCAGGAACGGCGGGCCAATCGCGAGATTCAATACCGCCCGGCCCGGGTCCTGATGCAGGACTTTACCGGGGTTCCGGCTGTCGTCGACCTGGCGGCGATGCGCGACGCGATGACCCAGCTCGGCGGCGACCCGCAGAAGATCAACCCGCTGGTCCCTGTCCACCTCGTCATCGACCACAGCGTGATGGTCGACGAGTTCGGCACTCCACGGGCGTTCGAGAAGAACGTCGAGTTCGAATATGAGCGCAATTTCGAGCGCTACCAGTTCCTCAAGTGGGGAAGCCAGGCGTTCGACAATTTCAAGGTGGTCCCGCCGGGGACCGGCATCTGCCACCAGGTCAACCTCGAGCATATCGCCCGCTGCGTGTGGACCAGCGATTCAGATGGCGAAACTCTCGCCTATCCCGACACGCTCGTCGGCACGGACAGCCACACGACGATGGTCAACGGCCTCGGAGTACTCGGCTGGGGAGTCGGCGGGATCGAGGCCGAGGCCGCGATGCTCGGCCAACCGGTGTCGATGCTGATCCCGGAAGTCGTCGGCTTCCGGCTCGCAGGCCAGCTCAACGAAGGCATCACCGCGACCGACCTCGTGCTGACGGTGACCCAGATGCTTCGCCAGAAAGGCGTGGTCGGCCGGTTCGTGGAATTCTACGGGCCCGGCCTCGCCAGCCTCCCGCTCGCAGACCGTGCGACAATCGCCAACATGTCGCCCGAATATGGCGCCACCTGCGGCTTCTTCCCGATCGACGAGCGCACCATCGATTACCTGCGCCTGACAGGCCGCGACGAGGAGCAAATCGAGCTC
>DATAKH010000216.1:0-15422 GCA_036261735.1 Sphingomicrobium sp. | reverse complement strand
ATGAGCCCCTCGGCGCCGCCGGGACGCTTGCCGGTGACGCCCTCGAAGAAGCGCTTTCCGGCCGCTGCATTCTCGAACACGAAGGTCGAGGTGAGGAAGATCGGCGGCTTGAGCGAGCCTTCGCTGAGCTCCGGATCGAAGCCGTAGCCCATCATCAGGGTCGAGGGGTTGAGCCGGTGATTCCCGATATGCGTCGGGGACGCCCGCGGCGGCCGCTTCTGGGAGGGGCCGCCGGGCTTCGCTTCGTTTTCGTCCATCGCCGGCTCCTAGCCGATGACGGGCCGAGTCATCCAGCCGTCACTTTTGGAAGCCCGCGAATGTGGTCCTTTAGAAGCTCGGAACCGTTGCGAAGAGGGCGAGGACGCTGTTTCCTACGCTCGCGAATGCGCTGATTGCGACAACCGAAATCAGCGACGCGACTGCGGCATATTCGATGCTGGTCGCGCCGGCATTGTCGCGAAGAAGCTTTCCGTTGCGGTTCATGATCGTTCCCCAAACCATGTCTTGCCGCGGCCACTACGCCCGCTCGGATGGCTCCTCCACGCCGCAGTTTCGGCTGTTCCGGTCTGGCACAGTGCCCGAAGCGGCTACGCCGGCAGTCCGATCAACGAGATTTGCCGACCGTAATCGGGCTCGCCGCGATGGGTTGCGCGGCGGTAGCTGAAGAAGCGGCCGGGGTCCGAATAGGTGTCGAGGTGGATCATCTCGGCCTCGGCTATGCCGGCGGCGGAAAGGCGGTCGCGGACATAGGCTGGCAAGTCGAAGTGAAGCGCGTTCGACGCGGCCCTGACGAAGAAGCGATCGTTGGCGGGGTCGGCATCGAGGAAACGGTCCCGGAACGCCTCGTCCACTTCATAGCTCGGCATCGCGATGCACGGGCCGATTGCAGCGATGATGCGGCCCCGTACCGCGCCGATCTCTTCCATCGCGGCAATCGTCGAGTCCGTGACGCCCTCGAGCGCGCCGCGCCAGCCGGCGTGGGCGGCACCGACGATTCCCGCCTCGCGGTCGGCGAGCAGGACAGGTGCGCAGTCGGCGGTCAGGATCCCAAGGAGCAACCCGGGCTGGTCGGTGACCATTGCGTCTGCCTGGGGCCGCTCCTGGTGCGGCCATGGTTCGGCGACGTAGCGCGCTTCGGCAGAATGAATTTGGTGGACGGTGGCAAGCTGGGCGCCCGGGAGCACGGCATCGACTGCAAGCCGGCGGTTCTCGGCGATCGCTCCGGGATCATCCTTGCTGCCGGTACCGACGTTGAGCCCCGCGACGACTCCGGTCGAAACTCCGCCGCGGCGGCCGAGGAAGCCGTGAGGCACGCCCCTGAGAGGCTCGGAGCGAATGACTTCGACGCTCATTCAAAGCCCGCCGGCGCCGGCCATTGCGGCGAATGGATTGCAATCACCTTGAACAGGTCGCCCATCGCGGCCGGATCGGAGAGGCGATCCCGAGCGAACGCGATTTCGTCGGCCCGCTCGGGGTGGGCCTGCGCGAGTGACTTCGATCGCGCTTCGATTCCGAGTCGTTTCAGCCATTGTCCCTGCGTTGCGTGCGCAGTTGCCGCCGCTCCGGCTTCGCGCGCGGCGTTAGCGACGGCCTCGAAATCGACATGGGCGGTCAGGTCCTGTTCGCCGGGGCTGGCGAGCACCGGAGCGAAGGCGTGGCCTCGCACGGCCTGCAGAGTGTCCCCGGGCGCCGTGTTTGCGTGACCATAATCGATGATCAGCGCCACTCCGCCATTGGTGACCAGGCGGCTTGCCAGTTCGGCAACGACGGCATCCCGGACGGGCGAAGTTTCCCTGATCTCACCGTCGCGGTCGAACGCCAATCCCCCTGCGGCGACCAACACCTTGCGCTCGACTTCGCCGATGAACTGGCGAACCGGGAGAGCGTCGAGGAATTCGTTGGCGACGACGAGAAGAGGGGCGTCCGGAAGCTCGGAAATCGCCTCGTGCCAGCTCGCCCCGGGCACGGATTTTTCCTGCGCCTCGCGAAGCACCGGGCTGGTCTCGACGAAATGGACCGGCGGCTGCAGACCGGCCGAGCGCATTACCCGCAGCGCGTCCGCGGCGAGCGTTCCGCGGCCGGGACCAAGCTCGGCATAAGCGGCGTTCGTCGGCTTTCCGGCCCGCGCCCAGCAGTCGGCGAGGCACGCTCCGGCAAGCTCGCCGAACATCTGGCTGATCTCCGGCGCGGTGGTGAAATCGCCGCGCTCACCGAGTGGGTCGCGGGTCGCGTAATAATAAGCGTTGCACGCGTCCATATAGGCTTCGACCGAAAGGGGACCGTCGGAGCGGATTCGGTCCCGGAGCGCGCGCTCCAGCGGGGTCATGAGACGCTGGCGGACCCGAGCGTTGGGTCGACCCGGACCCGCCGGCCCTTGGCGGTCCACATCAGCCACGCGCCGCCGATGATCAGCGGGAGCGACAGCCACTGGCCCATGTGGAGCCCGGTAGCCTCCGTGAAGGGGATAAGCTGCGGGTCGGGCTCGCGCACGAATTCGACGAGGAAACGGAACAGGCCGTAAAAGAAACCGAACGCTCCGACGAGCTTGCCGGGCTGGTACCTGGCTTCGGTTTTCCAGAACATCCACATCAGGATCGCGAACAGCAGTGCGCCCTCAAGGACTGCCTCGTATAGCTGGCTGGGGTGTCGCGGCGGCCCCAGCACCAATTGGCCCGCGATCGTCTCTGGGAATCGGATTGCCCAGGGCACGTCCGTCGGGGCTCCCCACAATTCGTGGTTCACGAAATTCGCCAGGCGGCCGAAAAACAGCCCGATCGGAGCGACACAGGCGACATAATCGTGGATCCTCAGCGCCGGCAGTTTCTGCTTCCAGGCCAGGTAGAAAATGGCGAGCACGGTGCCGACCAGGCCGCCGTGGAACGACATTCCGCCGTCCCAAAGCTTGAGCGCTTCCACCGGGTGTTGGGCGTAATAGGGCAAATTGTAGAAAAGCACGTAGCCGAGGCGGCCGCCGAGGATCACTCCGAGCGCGGCATAGAAGACGAGGTCGTCGGCGTGGCGGCGAGCCATCGGTGCGCCGGGCTGCCTGAGCAGCCTGAGCATGTACCAATAGCCGACGAAGATTCCGGCCAGGTAGGCGAGGCTGTACCAGCGGAGCTCGAAAAACCCGAGGTCGAGCGCGACCGGCGACAGGTGCAGGTCGGTCCAGGCGATTGCGTTCGTCGTCGATTCTGCGGTCGGCAAGACTCTTCCTTTTCGGTCCCGGCCTCATAAGGTGCCTAACGTCAAAGGCAAACGGACGGGAGCAACGATTCCATGGCAAGCGATCTCGATCGGAAGTTCGACGAGACGCTGGCCGCGATCACCGGCCCCGGCGGCCGGATCATCATAGACCGCGATAAGCAGGGGCGGGCGATCGTCGGCAATTTCCCGGCGACCCTGCCTCTCCTGTTCCGCACCTTTTGCGCACTCAATGCGCAGACCGAGGCACTTGTTTCGGGCGAGGAAAGGCTGACCTTCGCCGATCTCGACCGCTGGTCGGATTCGCTTGCCAGGGCGATCGCCTGGCGCGGGGTCGCCAAGGGCGATCGAGTGGCGATCGCGATGCGGAACTGCCCTTCGTGGGTCGTGACCTACATGGCCGTGCTGAAGGCGGGCGCCGTTGCGACCCTTCTCAACGGCTGGTGGCAAAGCCACGAGCTTCGGCATGCGATCGAAATGACGCGGCCAACGCTGATCATCGCCGACTTGCCCAGGGCGGCGCGGATCGAAGCCGTCAACCGGGATGTGCCGGTGATTGTCGTCGAATCCGAGCAGGTGCTGGAAACCGCGCTCAAGCCGCTGCTCGAGGGCGATGAGGCCGAACTTCCGGAGATCGTAGCCGAGGACGATGCGACGATCCTATTCACGTCGGGGTCGACCGGGGAGGCAAAGGGCGCCCTGTCCACGCACCGGGCGGTGACGACAGGCGTTTATGCCTATGCCACGGGACTGATGACCTTGCTCTCGATCATGGAGAACGAGAGGCGCCCGCCGAAGAATCCGCCGCGCACCCTGATCACGGTTCCGCTCTTCCACGTCACCGGCGAGGTTCCCGTGCTTCTCAACAGCTTCGTCATCGGCCGGGGAATGGTGATGATGCCCAAATGGGACGCGGGCGAGGCGCTTCGGCTGATCGAAAAGGAGAAGGTCACCTATTTCGTCGGCGTCCCGACGATGAGCCTCGAGCTGATGACTCACCCCGACCGGGACAAGAACGATCTTTCGTCGCTGACCGACATCGCCGCAGGCGGTGCGCCCCGGCCGGTCAGCCACGTCGAGCGGTTGCAAAAGGCGTTCGGCTGGGCGCAGCCGGCGCTCGGCTACGGACTCACCGAAACGAATGCCGTTGGCTGCAGCAATTTCTGGACGAACTATGCCGAAAAGCCGGGATCGACCGGGCGTGCGCAGAAGCCGCTGGTGGACATCGCCATTCTCGGCGAGGACGGCCGGCACCTGGCTGCCGGCGAGCGCGGCGAGATCGGGATTCGCTCGGCTGCCAATTTCAAATGCTATTGGGAGGATCCGGAATCCACCGGCGCCGCCTTCACCGGCGACGGCTTCGTTCGAACCGGGGACATCGGCTATCTCGACGAGGACGGCTATCTGTTCATCGTCGACCGCAAGAAGGACATCATTATCCGCGGCGGCGAGAACATCTCGGCGGCGGAGGTCGAGGCGGCCTGCTACGCCTGTCCGGATGTCGCCGAGGCCGCGGTCTTCGGCGCGCCAGACGAGCGGCTCGGCGAGGTGCCGGTTGCGGTGATCTATGCCCGCGGCGAGCTGGACGAGAACAGGCTGCGCAAATTCCTCGAAGCGAACATCGCCGCCTTCAAAGTGCCTGCACGATTCATCTTTTCGGAGCAGCCGTTGCCGAGACTCGGGACGGGGAAAATCGACCGCGTCGCGCTGAAGGCGCTGTACGCGCGTTGACCGGCGCTTCGCCACCGGCCGATCACCCCAAGGTCGAGTACGGCCGCGTCGGGGTGCTACTGATCAACCTCGGCACTCCCGACGCGCCGGAGCCGGGGGCGGTTCGGCGGTACCTCGCCCAGTTCCTGACCGACCCGCGGGTGATCGAGATTCCGCAATGGCTATGGCGGCCGATCCTTCACGGCGTGGTGCTTCGCACTCGCCCGAGCAAGTCGGCGCATGCGTACAGGCAGGTGTGGAGCGCGGAGGGGTCGCCGCTGGCGGCAATCACCCGCCGCCAGGCGAAGGCGCTCCAGAAGCGTGTCGGCGACGAAGTCATCGTCGAACATGCGATGCGCTACGGCAATCCCGGGATCGAAGCCGCCATCCAGCGGCTGGTCAGCACGGGCTGCGACCGGATCCTCGCGGCGCCGCTTTACCCGCAATATTGCGCGGCGACGACGGCGAGCGCCCAGGACGCGCTGTTCGCCGCCCTCGCGTCGCTTCGGTTTCAGCCCGCGCTTCGAACGCTCCCGCCTTATTACGACGACCCGCTACATATCGACGCGCTGGCGAAAAGCATCGACAGCCAGCTTGGCGATCTGGATTTCGAGCCGCAGCGCCTGCTGTTGAGCTTCCACGGCATGCCGCAACGGACGCTTGAGCTTGGGGACCCCTACCACTGCCACTGCCAAAAGACGGCGAGGCTGCTCGGCGAAAGGTTTCGAGTCCCGACCGACATCGCGTTCCAATCCAGGTTCGGCCGCGCCAAGTGGCTCGAGCCGGCAACCGACACTGTGCTCGCCGCCTACCCGGCCAAAGGAATCACGCAAATCGCCATCGCGGCCCCCGGCTTCTCTGCGGATTGCGTCGAGACGCTCGAAGAACTCGGAATTCGCGGCCGCGATAGCTTCCTCGCCGCCGGAGGCCGGCGGTTCGCCCGCCTCGACTGCCTTAACGATTCGCCCGAGGGCATGACCATGCTGGAGGCGCTGGTCCGGCGTGAGCTTGCAGGGTGGCTGCCAAACGAATAAGCGCTTGAAAAAACAACAGGAGGAAGCAAATGGCTCGGGTCGCGATCGTCACTGGCGGAACGCGCGGTATCGGCGAGGCAATCAGCATCGCGCTCAAGGACATGGGTGTGACTGTTGCCGCCAATTACATGGGCAATGACGAGCGCGCCCAGGCGTTTACGGACCGCACCGGAATCAAGTCGTACAAGTGGGACGTCGCGGATTTCGAATCGTGCCAGGCGGGCGTGCGCCAGGTCGAATCCGAGCTCGGGCCAGTCGACGTCCTGGTCAACAATGCCGGGATCACCCGCGACGCGACCATGCGCAAGATGGACCACAAGAAGTGGCAGGAAGTGATCGACACCAACTTGGGGGGTTGCTTCAACATGGCCAAGGCGGTGTTCGACGGCATGACTGGCCGCGGTTACGGCCGGATCGTCAACATCGGCTCGATCAACGGCCAGGCGGGCCAGTATGGGCAGGTAAACTATGCCGCCGCCAAGTCGGGGATCCATGGCTTCACCAAGGCGCTGGCGCAGGAAGGCGCCCGGTTCGGGGTGACGGTCAATGCCATCGCTCCGGGCTATATCGACACCGACATGGTGGCGGCCGTTCCCGACGACGTGCTCCAGAAGATCGTTTCCCGAATCCCGGTCGGACGGCTCGGCCGAGCCGACGAGATCGCTCGCGGAGTAGCCTTCCTGTGCGACGAGAATGCCGGCTTCGTCACCGGTTCGACGCTGTCGATCAACGGCGGCCAGCACATGTACTGATGGCGGCCACGCCACCTCTCGGGCCGCCGATGAAGCGGTCGGTGACCATTGCCGGCCACGAAACGTCGATTGCGCTCGAGCCGCTGTTCTGGAGAGCCTTGGAAGCTGCGGCTGCGGAGGAGAAGCTGCCGCTCAACGCGCTGATCGCTCGAATCGACGCGAAGCGGCTGGAGCAGTCGCCGCCGGCCAATCTCGCTTCTGCGATCCGTCAGTGGCTCTACGCCAGGGCCTCAGCGCGCTAGAAGGATTCGCGCCTGGCTCGCGATCTGGGCGAGCATCGGAGCACTGACCGCGCCCTCGTGGCGTGCGCGGCTGACCAGCTCGCGGAATTGCTCGATCCGGGGCTTGTGGTGGGCCACCCACTGCTCGACTCCGGCGACCGGGTCTTTGCCCCGCACCCGCGACAGGAAATCGATCCGAAGCTGCTCGAAGTCGCGGGCGAGGCCGGCGGTTAGCAACCGTTCCCATTGATCGCGGGGAGTGAAGCGGGCGAGCTGCTGCTGCGCCCAGTCGAGGCCGAGCGCCTCGCCGAGTTGCGTATAGGCGCTGGTCAGCGCCAGCTCGTCCTGGCTTTTGCGCGCAGCGAGCGCGGCGATCCCGAACACGCCGTCGAGCTCGTAGAGCCGGACAAGCCCACGAACGATTTCCTCGCTGGCGCCAAGGTCGATCAGGTGGTCGCGCCGGGCGGCGGCCTCGTTCCGCACTTCCGAGCGGATCAGCTTCGTCGCCGCGGCCGCGATCTTGCGAACTCCAGGCTCGAGCAGCTTGCAGAGCGCGCTGACGCTCATCTCGCGGCCGCTGACCCGCAGGATGTCGGACAGGTGCGAATGCACGCTCCGAGCGGCAATCCCGAACAACTCGATCCGGACATTCTCCGGAAGGTCGGCATGTTCCATCCGCTCCCACAGCTTGTCGAGGTCGAGGAGGCGCTCGGCGACCAGGAAGGCGATCACCACCTGTCCGAGCGACGCGCCTTCCTCCTCGGTCATGTCGAGCGCCACGACCGGGCCCAGGCGATTGACGATCCGGTTGGCGACCCGGGTGGCAATGATCTCGTCGCGGAGCCGGTGCGCTCGGATCGACTCTGCATGGCCCGCCCGCATCGCCTTCGGGAAGGCCGCGAAGAGGTCCGGTTCGAGCAGCTCCTCGCCCGATAGCCGCAGCGGCTCGGCGGCGGCCTGGAGCGCGATTTTCGACATCGACAGGACGACCGCCAGTTCGGGGCGGGTGAGGCCGCGGTTGTCCTGCCCGCGGCGGAGGAGCTCGTCGGTGGTTGCAAGTCCCTCGACCTTGCGATCGAGCCGGCCGGAGGATTCGAGCAGTTCGATGGTACGGACGTGGCCGGGAAGCGCCCGAGCGCCCCCGCTTTCGGCGATCGACAGCGCCAGCGTCTGGAGGCGATTGTCCTCGAGCACCATGTCGGCAACGTCCTCGGTCATCTTCGCGAGAAGGGAGTTGCGTTTCGTCAGCGTCAGCTTGCCGTCCCGCATCTCGCGATTGAGCGGGATCTTGATGTTCACTTCCTTGTCCGAGCAATCGACGCCGGCGCTGTTGTCGATGAAGTCGGTATTGATTCGGCCGCCGGCCGCCGCGAATTCAATCCGCGCCGGCTGCGTAACCGCAAGGTTGGCGCCTTCCCCGATCACCCGGCAGCGAAGCTCGCTAGCGTCGGCGCGGAGTGAGTCGTTGCCGGGATCGCCGACCTCGGCATCGAGCTGGGTCGAGGCCTTCACGTAAGTGCCGATTCCTCCGAACCAGAGCAGATCGACGGGCGCCTTGAGGATCGCGTTCATCAAGGTGGCGGGGTCGACGGTGGCGGAATCGATTCCGAGCGCAGCCCGCGCCTGCTTCGACAGCGGGATCGACTTCTGGGTGCGGGGGAAGATTCCGCCGCCGGGCGAGAGCTTCGACCGATCGTAATTGTCCCAGGTCGACCGCGGCAGCTCGAATAGCCGCTTGCGCTCGCTCCAACTCGTCTCCGGGTTAGGGTTCGGGTCGATGAAGATATGCCTGTGATCGAACGCCGCGATCAACCTAATCGCTTGGCTGAGAAGCATGCCGTTGCCGAACACGTCGCCCGACATGTCGCCGACGCCGGTGACGGTAATGGGATCGGTCTGGACGTCTGTGCCCATCTCCAGGAAGTGCCGCTGCACGGAGATCCACGCGCCCCGCGCGGTGATCCCCATCGCCTTGTGATCGTAGCCGTTGGAGCCGCCGCTGGCGAAGGCATCGCCGAGCCAGAATCCGCGCTCGAGCGCAATCGAATTAGCCAGATCGGAAAATGTCGCGGTGCCCTTGTCGGCAGCGACGACGAAATAGGGGTCGTCGCCGTCGCGGATAACAACGTCGTCGGGATGGACGACCGCGTCATTGACGATATTGTCGGTGATCGACAGCAGCGCCCGAATAAAGATGCTGTAGCTGGCCGTTCCCTCGGCGAGCCAATTGTCGCGCTGCTCCGGCGGCGGGAGCATTTTCGCGTAAAAGCCGCCCTTCGCGCCGGTCGGCACAATGACCGAATTCTTGACCATTTGCGCCTTCATCAGGCCCAGAATTTCCGTTCGGAAGTCGTCGCGCCGGTCCGACCAGCGCAGTCCGCCGCGGGCGACCGGGCCGCCGCGCAGGTGGATGCCTTCAACGCGCGGCGAATAGACCCAGATTTCCCGCCACGGAACCGGCGCGGGAAGGCCCGGGACCAGGTGAGAATCGATCTTGAAGGCCAGTGCCTCGCTGGCCGCCGGAGAGAAGGCGTTGGTGCGAACGATCGCCTCGACCAGCGAGCGCATCCGCCTGAGGATCCGGTCGTCGTCGATCGAGCGGACACCGGCCAGGGCGTCGTCGAATTCGGCACGGCGGCGGTCGACGGCCGAATCCTTGTTCGATTCGGCCGGGTCGTGCATCGCCTGGAACAGAGACACCAGGGCTTGGGTCGCCTTTGGCGCCCGGCGAAGCGCATCGGCGATGGTCAGGAGGCCGAAGGCGCTTCCGGTTTGGCGAAGGTAACGGAACCAGGCGCGGATCCACACGACCGCCCTGGGATCGACTCCCGCGAACAGGACCAGCTGGTTGAACTCGTCGTCTTCGGCTGCGCCGCACAGGACGCACGAAATCGCCTCCTCGATAATCCTGGCGCGCTCGAGGATCGGCCGCACATCGCTGACGCCCGGAAGCTCGAGGCGGAAGTCGTGAATGTAGCCTATCGTGCCGCCGGCCAGAGAGGTCGGGATTTCCTCAAGTACGCGAAAGCCGAAATTCTCCAGCACCGGGACAGCTTCCGACAGCGGTATCAGGTCGCCGCGCCGGTAGGTCTTGAGCTCGAGCTCATGGTCCCCCCGCGACGAACGGCAGAGGCGAACGCCGCGCTCGTCAGCGCTTGCAAGGCTCGCCAGCCGAACGATGTCAGCGGCGGCCTCTTCGGGGCTCGTCCGGGCGCGATAGCCGTCGGGAAACGCGGGGATGTAGGTGAGCGCGAGGCGAGTCGCCCGAGGCGCACCGGCCGCCGCAATCAGCTCCGACTCGACCGCAGGGCTCCAGCCCCGGACCATCTCGACGAGCGCGGAGTCGAGGGCGTCGGTGTCGGGAAGCTCGGCCGACGGGTCGACCTGGAAGGTGAAACGGATCAGCGCGAGCTCGCCCTCGCCGAGCTCGACCGACCAGCTGGTGATCGGCGATTCGATCTCCGCCTCGAGCATCATCCCGATCGCCTTGCGCCGCGCCGTGCTCAGCTCGTCGCGGGGCAGCCAGACGAAGGCGAAAAGGTGCCGCCGAAGGGCGCCGGGAAGCAGCAGGAGCTTCGGCCGGGGCCTGTCAGCAAGGCTCATCGCCGTCAGCGCCGCCGTTCGAACCTCTTGTTCGTCGAAAGAGATCAACAGGTCGTGCGGAAGCGTCGAAACGACGTGGGCGAGCGCCTTTCCGGCATGGCTCGACGGCGAGAAGCCGAGTTCCTTGTCGAGCTTTGCCAATAGGTTGCGAAGGACCGGCACATGCTGCGCCGACGTCCGCAGCGCCTCGCTCGTCCACAGGCCGGTGTGGACCGACAGGGTCCCATCCGGAAGCCGGACCATCACCACGTCCAGCGGCACACGCCGATGCACCGGGGAAATGCGGTCGGCCTTCAGGATGAGGACGGTGCGGTCTTCCTCGCGGAGATGATTCACCGCGGCTTCGGCTGCGCTTTGCTCCCACAGGGCAGTCTCGTTGCGCAGGATCCCGAGCGCCTCGTGGAGCATCCCGTCCGGACCGACATGGGCATGACCCAGCAGCGTGAAATTGTTGTCGGCTAGGAATCGAAGCAGCTCCGCGCCGTCCCTGTCGCGCTTCACGAGGCTGTCGGCGTCGGACTTCATCTCGGCGAGCATCGCCCGCCAGTCGGTCACCGCCGCGCGGACGTCGGAAAGAACGCGCTTCAGGTGGCGAACCAGGTCCTGTCGGCCCCGGGCGTCGGCGCGATCGAGCTCGATGTAGATGATCGACTCCGGATCGCCCTCGCCGATCTTCTCGATCCGGCCGTCCGCGTCGCGAGTGACTTTCACGATCGGGTGAAGCAGCCGGTAGATCGCCAGGTCTCGAGCGGCAATCGCTCCGGCAACGCTGTCGACGAGGAAGGGCATGTCTTCGTTGATCGTGACCAGTCGCATTCGCCGCCGTCCGGCCTCGCCGCCGGTCGATTCGATCCTGATTTCGGTCGATTTCGGCGCGCGGACCGCCGCCGCGGAGGCGATGAAGTCCGCCGCCTTGCGTTGTTGATCGCGGTCGAATCCCTGCGTTTCGCCCGGAAGCGCATTGCTCGTCAGCGCATCGCGAATGGAATCAACCAGCGTTTTCGGCAGGCGCGGGTGGGCCGTCATTTAGGCAATTGCTCCGACACTGGCGTCTTGGCGGCGGCCTATAGCCGTCACGCTGCAGTGGCGACAAGGGACGAAGCGGAGAGTTTTTTGAGCCTAGCCGCCGACTCGGCGGATCGCGCGCTCGACGAGCGACGAATCGTCGACGAGGGCAATCGCCTCGTGTTGGCCGGTGTTCGTGCGGCGGGTCAGCACGAGTGCGAATTCCTGGTCGCTTGCGATTGCCTCGGGAGCGAGCGGTGACGCGGCCCGGAGGCGCTCCCGCGCCCTTGCGCTCTTGGTATCGGGCTTGGGATCCGGCCTTCGTGCCTGGCGCTCCGCTGCGACTAGCGCCTTGAGCCCGCCTGCCTGCGCCTCGATGAAGCCGAGGAACCCGCCGGCGCCGATCCCCTGCCTGTCGGCATAGGACAAGGCGGCGGCATATTCGGTGAGACGAGCTTTCTCGCAATTGATCCCGAACACGAGCTTCACGACCGGCGTCATCGGCGCCCGCGCCTGTGCCTTTACCCCCGACTCCTCGAGCAGCTCGGCATATTCGTCCGGCTCCTGCCTGCAGGCCAAGGCGAAGTCGTAGGCTCGCGAAAGGGCGCGATAGAGCGCCTCCCGGCTTCGCCCCTCGGCAGCGGTGACCGCCTCGGCGCTTTCCCGGGCCGCCCAGAGGCGGTCGGCAAGCCCCGAATCCTCGTCGAGCTCGATGTCGATGTCGGTTTCGGGGTCCGTATCGGTGATTTCGGGCCCAATCGCAGGCGCTTCGACGGCTTCGGCCGGCTCCGCATCCGCACGGGCATCGGCAAATGGATCGGTCGGCGCGGCAATCGGCGCCACCGCCTGGCCAAGCTTCTTCCAGTTCATCACCCCGTAAATGAAGTCGATCGTGTCTCCGTCCGACGAGAAGGGCATCAGGATGCCGCGATAGCAAATCGTCTCGTCGCGCTGGTTTTCGAATTCCGCCTCGAAGCCGACCGGCGCCCGGTTGGCGATGATCTGAAGATAATGGTCGGTCAGCCGCGACAGGAGCGAGCGGCTCGGAACGTCGGCGGTCGTGACGACATCCTGCGAAAGTCCGCATTCCTCACGAATTGCCGCTCCGACGTAGGGCGTCGACGGGTTTTCGCGGCCGCTCGTGAAGTCGAGAAGCACGCTGTTCGCAGCGAAGTCGGCGAGGTCGGCAGGCTCGAGATCCTCGATCGACGGAAAATCGCGGCCGCCGAGCAGGGAAACCCAGTAATTGTAGGCGCGGACATGCATCCGCCGCTCGTCGGTTCCGATCGCCGCGATACTCGTTTCCTGCGGGTCGGCGGCTTCGGAAGGCGCCTCGAACTCGCTAGGAAACTCGCGATAACTCTCCATTGAAGAGCCCCCACTGCTCCATCTGTGAGACAGGGATGGCCTAGAGCCGTTGCGAAACCGTTAACTGTAACCGTTGAATTGGAGGGAAAGACTTGCGCTTGCCCACGGCAGTGGCGACTGTTAGGGGCGGCGCCGCCGCGCGGGTTTACTCCCGCTGATTTCGCGAAATGCCGCTTTAGCTCAGCTGGTAGAGCACATCATTCGTAATGATGGGGTCGTGGGTTCGAGTCCCTCAAGCGGCACCGCGCGGTCAGGCGAACAGGAAGTCCGACTGCGACACGCCGTTGACACCTACGAGGACGACCGCGAAGTCTGCCGCACCGCCATCAACGTTGCCGTAGACGATCGTGACCGGGCCTGAATATGGGCTTGCGCCGGTCACCCCGTCGATGTCGAAGCCGAGTGCTTTCTCCGCGCCGGTCATGCTTTCGTAGACCTTGTACGACAGGTCGCCAGCTGCCTTGTTGGCTCGGGCGCCCACGACGCCGAACGCCTGAGGGCCGGCGAGCATTGTATTGGCATCGATATCGCGGAGATCGATCCTGTCTCCGGCGGCGAAGTCGAAAATTACGTCCACCGACATCGGGCCTGCCTTGGTCGAGACCTTGGAAGATGAATTCTCGGCCACGAAAATGTCGTTGCCGCTACCGCCCCAGAGGAAATCGACTCCCGCTCCGCCGTCCAGAATGTCGTCGCCGCCGAGTCCCGAAAGCGTGTCGTTGCCGCCCAGACCGTGAAGGCGGTTGGCGCCGGCATCGCCGACGATGACATTGTCGAGCGAATAATCGATCAACGCGGCGTCGAGCTGGGCCTCGCTGATCTCGCCGATCGACGTCGCCGCCGCAATCGCCTGGCTTTCGACCGCGACCTCGTCGGCGATTGCCGCAAGATCGGTGCCGCCGGGCAGCGCTTCGGTCAGAAGCGGCAGGATCGTCACCGAGTCGGTCAGGTCGATCGTCGCGCCACCCTCGGCGACCAGGCCGGCAAGCGCGCCAACCAGCGTCGATTCGGTGTTGGCGTCGGCGCCGGCCGCGCCCTCTGCTGCGGAAATGAGGTTGGCAATCATCGCCGCCGCCTTTTGGGCTTCGAGCGCCGCCGGGTCGCTGCCCTGGGCGAGCAGGTCGACATTGAGCAGGTCGAGGCCGGAATCGAGACCAAGCGCGGCGAGCACCTGGATGGTCGCATCTGCGGCGGAGGTCGCTCCTGCGCTCGCCTCGACCACCACTTGAACGAGGGTCGTCAGCGGGTTGACGACGCTGGAGTCCGACGGCGCCAGCAGGGTCATCCCATTGGCCAGGCCAGTGTCGGCGTTGACGCCGCCGATTGCGACGATCGTGCCCGCCTGGTTGACGTTAAGCGAGAAGCTGCCGCCAGCGCCGGTGACGGTCCAGGCTTCGCCGTCGTCGAGCCGATGGTTGCCGTTGGTGTCGATGAACAGGGTCGCGCCTTCGACATAGCCGTCGGCGACCACGCCCTCCATCGGGTTGATCACGGCCGCCAGGGTCAGGAGGTTGGAACCGGGCGCGGTTTCGGCGAGCTCGAAGCCGCCGTTCGAAATGGTCAGCACCTGGTCGACGATCGTATCCCCGTCGCTGTCGACCTGGACGACCGTAACGGTACCGTCGATCTGATAACGATATTCGCCGGCGGTGCCGCTGAACGCCGCTGCGCCGATGAAGTGGTTGGCCAGAACCGGGCTGCCGCCCGGGTTAAGATTGTTGAACCGCAGGTCAATCACGTCGTCGATGTCGAAGTCGGTGATCGTGTCTCCATTCATGCTGTCGGCGGCCCAGGTGTAATCGTAGATGTCGGCCCCGCCGTTACCGGTGTAGACATCGTTCCCGGACACCTGCCCGGTGATGTTGGCGAAAAAGTCATTGCCTGCCGAGCCGATCATGATGTCCGTCCCGTCATGGCCGACAAGGACGAGGAAAAGGTCGGGGATCGCCTCGTAGCCCGACGCGTCGAGGGTGACCGCGCCGCTGCCAATGCCGAAAACCCAGACTTCCTCAATGTTGGTGAGCTGGTTGACCGCGCCGTTCGCGTCGGTGACCAGCGTCCCGCCGACATTGCTGATCGTCACTGTGACATCAGCCGTCGCATCGAGCAGGACCTGGGAATAATCGTATCCCGCTCCGCCATCGATGATGTTGCTTCCGTAACCGGTGGTCACGCGGTCGTTGCCGCCGCTGCCCGTCACAATATTGTCGCCGTTGCCGAACTGGATGGTCATCCCGAGGTCATGGCCTGAATAATAGCCGCTGACGTCGATCACGTCGTCGAAGTCGCCATTCCCGACAGTCAAGAAGAGAATGCGTTCGATGCCGGTGAAGCTGGTGTTGATCGTGCCCGAAGAGTCGGTGATGGAATTGGCGCCGATGGTGTAGGTGCGGGCTTCAGTCGCAGCGGTGAACAGGCCTGTATCGCCCGTGTTCAAGATGAGCCGGTCGCTTCCCCCGCTGCCGCCGTCGATGAAATCATTGCCCTGGCTGCCGTTGATGACGTCGTTGCCTTGTTGTGCGTAGATT
>DATAKH010000214.1:0-12256 GCA_036261735.1 Sphingomicrobium sp. | reverse complement strand
GCAGCGCCCGAGTCCCCCTCCGGAACGAACAGATAATCACAGGCGAACAGGCTATCCTCTTCGTGCCACACGGAATCGGGGAAAGCGTCGACAGTCTCGAGTCCCTTGATGGACGCCCCCTGATCGTCCTGGACGACGTGGAGCACAACGTAGCCCATGCCCACGACCAACCGAATTAGCTCGGCACATCGCTGGCGGTAGGGCTCCGGCTCAGCGAAGAGATCGCGGTGGAGCACCTCGCAGAGGATCCAGGGCCGTGTTCTCTCGATGGTCGACCGCATTCCGCGGAGCACCTCGATCTCGCTCCCTTCAACGTCGATCTTGATCAACGAAATCTCAGGCTCGGGTATCCGGTCGCCGATATCGTCCAGCCGGAAGACGCAGCCGCTGTCGGCAACGACCTCAAGCCGTGGACGCAATTCGCGCACAGTCGTCGTCCCGGCATCGACGTCGCCGCCGTAGCGATACAGTTCGACAATCCCATTGCGGTCGCCGAGGCCGGCGGGAACGACGTGGCACTGGTGCAGAGCATTGTCCGCCACGAGCTTTGCCAGGTGCTGGTAGCAAATCAGGTTCGGCTCGAATCCGACATAGGTCGACCGGACCGGCGCGAGAACGAAGTCGGACAGCGACTGGCCGACGTTGGCGCCAATATCGACGAACGTTCCGGCGCGGTGGCCGAGAATCCTGCCCACTGCTTCGGTCTTCCAGTCGGGGCGCCAGTCCAGCAAGGCACGCATCGGCGCCGTCGTCACGAACGGGCTGACCACCAGTCCCGCCGCGCTCGTCTTTTCCCGAGGCGCTGCGCGCGACCACAATTTATACCAGATTCGGGTCGCCTTCCTCTTCACAGCGAAGCCAGCGCCCGCTTGAGGCCGGCTGCAGTCCAATTGCCGACATGGACCCGCGGCAGGGAGAAGACGGAACTGGACGGAGCGACCCCTCCGTCCTCGGTCGAGCAGGCGCAATTGAACCCCGCTTCCTCGACCAGCCGCCGGGAATTCTCGTCCGTGGCCCCGAAGGGATAGGCAAAGGCCACCGGGCGAGCACCGGAGAGTGCCTCGCAGCGATCGACGCTCGAGCCGATCTCGAGCGCCTGCTCGTCGGGGGCGAGGCTTGGAAGCCAGGGATGCCGGAGCGCGTGCGATCCGAAGCCGATCAGAACGCTGGCCACTGCCCGCACCTGCTCCGGAGTCATCGGGCGCTTCGCCGGAGCAGATGGCGTTCGCGTGCCGGCCTGGCGGCGCAACTCGCCCATCGCAGACTCTACGTCCTTGGGGCTGCTGGTCGAAAGATCGCGGCATATCCGGTCGAAAGCGGACTGCCGCGGCGTCCGGGGGCCGGAGCCGAACGTCCACCGGCGATCGCCGCTCTGCCTTTGTCCAAGCGCAATTTCGCGCCCGCCGACGTGGAGCGAATCGCCGTCGTGGCCAAGGACGATCTCCTCCAGCTCGTCCCACCAGTAAGTCGCGCTCTTTTCGATCCACTCGACCGGCAGGAACATGGTCGCGGGAATTCGGAACTGCTCCAGCAGTGGCGCGGCAACTTCGGCACTGCAGCGATAACCGTCGTCGAACGTGATCGCGAGGGAGTCCGCCGGTAGCGACCCGCTTCGGTGCAGTTCCGCGAAACGCGGGAGCGGCAGAAGGGTCCGGTTGCCAGATAGCCAGGACAATTGGTCGGCGAAATTGCCCGGGCTCGCGACCGTGCCCCAGGGATCGAAGCTGTCGTCCGCGATGCGGTGGTACATCAGGATTGCCGGTCGCGGGCGGCGCGGAACCCGGCTGCGAAGCTCTTTTGCCACCTTTTGCCCGCGGCGATGGAGGCTGCGGCTGATCCTGCTCAGACTAATCACAACCAGCACTTTCCGAAGGTGCAGCTCCCCGCCGGCACATTGTTGACAGGCGAGGATAACGGGGCCCCTGCCGCAAGGCTATAGGTCCGCGGCGCCGCTCGCGTCCGAATCCGGTCTCCCGCCCGCCCGTACCTCCGACCAATATGCAGCGAGCCAGGCGCCGTGGATCAGGTACGACAGCTTCCGGCTCGACCGGAATCGGGTCTTCAGGCCGATCTCGGCGGCGAACAGTGAAACGGCGCCAAGGGTGGCTGGCATCAGCGGAATGCGGCTGAGTAGTCGAAGCCGCCGGGACGTCCGGCCCGCACCCCTTCGGGCAAATAGCTCCCTCGCGAGCTTAGGATGCTTGGCCGCGAAGCGCAGGTCGTTGCGGGCAAGGCTCCGGGCGCGGCGCATGAACTGGCGCGGGCTGACCGTGCTTCGCTGGCGGGTGATCGCCTGCGGGTTGTGGCGCACCTGATAGCGTTCGAGGAGCCGCGCCCCGAAGTCGATGTCCTCGTTGCCGTAATGGCCTCCGGCAGTGAAGCTCTCGTCAAATCCTCCCAAGTCTTCGAAGACCGCCCGGCGGACGGATAAGTGCCCGGTGAAAATCTCGAATGGAGTCAACGCTGTACCCTCGCGGTCCCAATGCGCCTTCTCAGCGATCCAGTCGGTCAGGAATCCTTGCGGTGAGCCCGGATCGATCGGGAAGTCGCCGATGACCGCATCCGCTCCGTCCTTGTACATACGGGCGTGCTGTTCGAGCGTGTCGGACTCGCACAGCATGTCGTCATCGAGGAAAAGGATGATCTCGCCTGTCGCTTCGGCGGCACCGCGATTGCGGGCCGCGGCGGCGCCCTTGTTGTCCTGCGATAGGATGGTCTTGGGGAACGGGCAGTCGATTGCCTGCAGAGCGGCTTCGGTGCGGTCGGTGGATCCGTCAACTACGACGATTACCTCCACCTGCCCGTCATAATGGAGTTTTCCCAAGGCCCTGACCGCTTCACAGACCGCGTCGCGACGCTGGAAAGTCGGAATCACGATCGAGAACGACGGCATAGGGGTCGCGATCATTTCAGCCCAGCTGCTCGCTTCAGGCGCCGCGCAATTCTCCGCACGTTCGTGCGGATCTCGTAACTCCATCGCGCAATGATGCCGGGGCGCCGCGGACGGCCGACTGAAAGCGTGTAGATGGTCGGGCCCGCTCGGGCAGCAGTCAGCCCGGCAAGAGCTGCTGCGGCCGCGAGATCGTCGAAACTGAACGCCCAGCGCCTGTTGCTTCCCGGCGCGTCCGTGGTCCAGCCGAGTCCGACGCGGTCGGTCACCACCTGGCCGGAGGGCGAGAGACGGTTCGCGTACAGCTCCAGCATCCTCGCCAGATGCTCCAGGCAGCAGCAGAATGTGGTCGGGTTATTGTCGATGATGAAGTCGAAAGCGGCCGGTATCCGCTCGTCGCCGCCGCTATGCTTGTTGTGGATGACCGCGCGGTAATTCGGCAGGTCGAGCGAATTGGCCTGTTCCACCTCGGACTCGACGACGCTGGTGCCGAAGATCGATTTGGCCTTGTCCGCAAAGCGCTGCGCGAGGCCCGAATTGCCGATCCCGATGTGGAGAATGTCGCTGTCGGAGAGATCGAACAGATCGAGATAATCTTCGATCCGCAACTGGTCAGCGGTGGTTTCGACGTCGCTCCAGTCGCGCCATTCGGCAGTGTCGACGATCCCCGGCCGAACGCTGTTCCCGCAATCGAGCGGAAGCTCGGGGAAACGGCTGTCGCGCAGCTTCGCAAGATCGCTCGAATCAATGGTTGCCACGGCGCCAAACTGCCCAAAGCGTCCCGCGATAGCCAGAGACGCGGCCGTTGGGCTGCTAGCGTGAACTCGGAAAGCCCGGCCAGCGGTGCTGCGCAAGCGCTTTCAACGATACCTGCTCTTGTCTGTCCAGGCCCTGATAGACCCACATGTTCCGCATGACCGCAGGGACGTAATAGCGGGTTTCCCAATAGGGCAGGCTCTCGATCCAAAGCAGCGGATCGCCCTTGTCGGGAATGGACGCCCAGCGGCCGACGGGGACAGGGCCCGCGTTGTACGACGCAATCACCTTCGGAAGTTGTCCGCCCGTGTTGGGCGACCTTCGCATTCGTTCGATGAAGCTCTGGCCGAATTCCAGATTGTAGGTCGGATCGAACAGCGCCGAGTAGGAATAGGGCAGGCCGGCTGCGGCGGCTTCGTCGGACGCGCTTCCAGGCCGCACCTGCATCAGCCCGACGGCGCCGACGGGGCTCACCGCGCTCGACCGAAAGTTCGATTCCTGGATGATATGGGCATAGGCAAGTCCCGGATCGACGCGCCACCCGCGCACCGGATTCCAGGCTGGCCTTGGATAACGGCTTGCCATGTCCACCCGGACGCCGGACTGGCCGTTCGTTGCAAGCCAGTATTGAGCGCCGGCAAGGCTCATCCTCTTCGCGATTTCGAGGAGCGCGGGGTGATCGGCGGGCGAACCGATCTTCGCCTGGTGGCGGAGCATCTCCTCGGCAAGCGAAATTTCGCCGATCGCCACGAGGCGGACGGCGCGGCGAACGTTGGGAAGCGCCTCGACCGAAGCTGTCGCGACTGGAGGAGAGGCCGGGATTCTCGTTTCGGTGCCCAGAGTCTCGCGGGCGATTAGGCCATAGAAGCTTTCGGGCGATGCCGCTGCGGCCTGCAAAAGGCCCTGGACCGCCTGCGGCCTGCGGCAAGCCTGTTCGGACCTCGCCGCCCAATAATAGCCCGCGGCGGCCAGCTCACGCTGGGTAGCGCTCGCTGCGACTTCGCGGAAGGCGCGTGCGGCCGAGTTGCAGTCGGACAGACGCCATGACGCCAGGCCCGACACCCAGGCCGCCTGAGAGCGCCATTCGCCGCTTGCCCCCGTTCGCCAATAGTCGGCGACTCGCCGGGCATCGAAGTCGCGGCCGGTGGTATAATAGGTCCAGGCCACGCGCTGAGCCGCTTCACCACGGGCATCCCCCGAGAGATAGGGCGCCTGCGCTAGGAAAGCCGCCTCGGCGCTGGCCGCGTCGTTGTTTTGTATGAACGCATCGAGCTGCGTGCGAAGCGCATCGGCAACCGGCTCTCCGCGAACGGGCTTGCCGCGATAGCGTGCGGGAGCGGATCCAAGCCCGACCACGCGCCTCTGCGGAATGATAGGCGGCGGCGATGTCGCACCGCGGGTGACGGCTAGCCGCGCAAGCTGGTCCGCATCCGGCAGGTCGGGCGCTTGCGCGATGAGCCACTGCAGGCGAGGGAGATCGACCGTGGGCGATCCCTTGGCTGTGTAGAGCTCCGCCAATGCAACGGGCGTCAGCTCATCGGGCGGAAGCGCGGCGATGCCGGCCTGGGCGCCGGCCCAGTTTCCAGCCCTGATCGCCGCAAACACGCCGCGCCAGTCGCGCGGTATGACCACTGCGGGCGTTGGAATCGGCTGGACCCCCTGCTGTTGCGGTGCCGGGACGACCGGCTGCGCAGCTTTGGGCAAAGGCGCCAGAGGGTCCGGCGAGGCAGGTTGGGCAGCCGCTGCCAGGCCCGCGGACAGCAGGACCTCGGCGATCACGGTGATTCTTCCATTAGCAGCAGCAGATCCTTCCACGCGAGCGCCTTGTCGGACGGCCGTTTGAGCAACTGTCGCGGGTGGAAGGTAGCTATCGTTCGTACACCCTCGATCTTGTGAACATGGCCGCGGGCCTCGACGAGAGGCTTGCCGAGGACCGCCCGCGACGGCGCGTCGCCGAGCAGGAGCACCCGCCTGGGGCGGGCGAGGGCAATGTGCTGGCGTGCAGCGGCCGCGCACTGGTCGAGCTGCTGCTGCGAGAGCCTTGCGCCGGGCGAATGGAAGCAGGCGAGATTGGCGCTGTAGGCCTGGCCCTCAAGCCCGATCGCCGCAAGCATCCGCTCCATCAGCTCGGCCGCCTCACCGCCGATCGGCTTCCCGCAGGCGAGCTCGTCGCGAGTGGGCGGCTCTGCGAGGAGCATCACTTCCGCGCCTTCCGCGCCGGAGGGGAAGATCGCCTTCGACCGCGGAGTGGAGAGCGGTGCGTCCGGGCTCGTTGCCAGCCAGTCGCGGAACGCCTCGAGCGTTTCCGGAACGGGCACCGGAGACGGAGAGGGCTCGGCGGCGGCATGGGCAGGCGCCGGTGCCTGGTCGAGCCAGTTGCGGGGAGTTTCCTGGATTGCAGCATCGACTCCCATCTCCAGCCACCAGCGCAACGCACTGGCGGCTTCGCGGTCGTCCGTCGCGATGCCTGGCCCACCCATGTGCCGCTTGTCCCCAGCATTGCCGGTGGCGTCAAGAAACCGGCTGCGCCATAGAGAGCCGAACTGCCCTTGGTGCGCGCCAGAAGGAGACGATGTGAGCGAACGCGAGTCGATGCAGTACGATGTCGTGATCGTCGGCGCCGGGCCGGCCGGGCTTGCAGCGGCGATCCGGCTCAAGCAGCTCGCCAGCGAAGCCGGGCGTGAGCTCGGCGTCTGCGTCCTCGAAAAGGGGAGCGAGGTCGGCGCCCACATCCTCTCGGGCGCGGTCATCGACCCGAAAGCGCTGAACGAGCTGATCCCGGACTGGAAGGAAAAGGGCGCGCCGCTGACCGTGCCGGTCACCGAGAACCATCACTGGATCCTCGGCAAGGGCGGCAAATGGGAATTCCCGCATTTCCTGCTGCCGCCGTTCATGAACAATAAGGGCACCTACACGCTCAGCCTCGGCAACCTTTGCCGCTGGCTAGCGGGGCAGGCGGAAGAGCTCGGTGTCGAGATCTTCCCCGGCTTCGCCGCTGCCGAAGTGCTGTTCAACGAAGACGGCTCGGTGAAAGGCGTCGCGACCGGCGACATGGGGGTGTCCCGTGATGGCAGCCATCGTCCCGACTACCAGCCTGGGATCGAGCTGCACGCCCGCTACACCTTCCTCGCTGAGGGCGTGCGCGGGCACCTCACAAAGGAGCTGACCCGCCTCTTCGATCTGCGCAAGGAGAGTGGGCCGCAGGTTTACGGCTTGGGAGTCAAGGAGTTGTGGGACGTTCCTCCCGACAAACATAAGCCGGGAAGAGTGATCCATACTCAGGGTTGGCCGCTGGAGGACGCGTGGGGCGGCGGCTTCCTTTACCACCAGGACAACGGGCAGGTCGCGCTCGGCTTCGTCGTCGCGCTCGATTACGAGAACCCGTATCTTTCCCCATTCGAAGAATTCCAGCGCTGGAAGACCCATCCGGCGATCCGCGCCGAAATCGAGGGCGGACGCCGGGTCTCCTACGGTGCCCGGGCGATCAACGAGGGTGGCTGGCAGTCGGTGCCGGAGCTGGTTTTCCCGGGCGGGGCGCTGATCGGCTGTTCGGCGGGGTTCGTGAACGTGCCGCGGATCAAGGGGACTCACACGGCGATGAAATCGGCGATGCTGGCCGCGGAGGCCGCGTTCGAAGCCGTCTCCGCCGGCCGCAGCAGCGATACCCTGGATTCCTATCCGAAGGCTCTCCGTTCGAGCTGGATCGCAAAAGAACTGAAGCTTGTCCGCAACTCGCAGCCGGCGGTGTCCCGCTGGGGAGGCCTGCTGGGCACGCTTTATTCGGGGCTCGACATGTGGCTTGGCGCTCTTGGCCTGTCGCTGCCCTGGACGCTGCGGCACCGGCACGCCGACAACGAGACCTTGAAGCGCAAGGACGAGGTGCGGCCGATCGATTATCCGAAGCCGGACGGTGTGATCAGCTTCGACCGGCTGTCGTCGGTGTTCCTGTCGAACACCAACCACGAGGAGGACCAACCGGTTCACCTGACGCTAAAGGACGCCGATATACCCGTTGCCGTGAACCTGGCCGAATATGCCGGCCCCGAGCAGCGTTATTGCCCGGCCGGCGTTTACGAATTCGTGGAGGACGGCGGACAGCCGAGACTGCAGATCAATGCTCAAAATTGCGTCCACTGCAAAACCTGCGACATCAAGGACCCGAAGCAGAACATCAATTGGGTCGTTCCCGAGGGCGGCGGAGGTCCAAATTACCCGAACATGTAAGCTCTCGCTCGGACTTGCGCTCCTGGTCAGCGCCGCCGCTCCGGCTATGGCTCGAGTTCCGGAAGCGCCTGAAAGCCCGGCGACCGCCTATGTGACGGCAAGAGCGGCCTCGATCAGCGGCAATCATGGGCAGGCCGCGCAAATCTACGCTCGCCTGGCGGCAAGGTCGAGCGACAACGCTCTCGGGGAGCGTGCGATTTCGGAGGCGATCAGGGCAGGAGACACCGCGCTCGCTCTGCGGCTGATCGGGCGGGCAGGCGAAGCGTCCTCGATCGATTCGAAGCTCTTGGTCATTGCCGACGCGCTGAAACACGGCCGGACCGAACAGGCGCTCAAGTTCGTCGCCAGGTCTGAAACGGGAGCGGACCTCAGCTTCTGGGACCCGCTCGTCAGGGCGTGGGACGCGGCCGAACGTCGAAACCCTTCGGGCGCTCTCGCGATCCTTGCACAGGTGCCGCGCAACAGCGCGCTGTTTCCCTTCGTGGACGAGGAGAGCGCGTTCATCCTGCTGAAGGCCGGCAAGGCCGCCGAGGCCGAGCCTTATGCCCGTCGCGCGATCGGAAGCGCCGGCGCCCGCGAATATCGGTTGCGACTGGCCCTTGCGGCGGGTTTTGCGGCTGCTCGCGACCGGCAACGGGCGCTGGCGATGCTCGAAGGCATTCCCGGCGACACAACCGCCATCAGGAGGGCCCTCGATTCCGGCGGAATGAAGTCTATCGCGATCGACAGCGCCGCTCGCGCATTTTCGGACCAACTGGTCGCGCTCGCCCTGCAGCTGCGCCAGTCGGGCCGGGACCCGGACTCCGCGCTGAACACGGCCCGGATCGCGGCCTTCGCTGCTCCGGACAGCAGCTCGGCGGCAATCTTGCTCGGAACCATGCTCGCCGAGCAGGGCAGGCTGGCTAACGCCTTGGCTGTGCTCGAATCCGTAGCCGCGAACGACCCGCTGAAGCCGGAAGCGCTGGACGCACAAGTCCGGGCTCTGGTCGACAACGACCGCAAGCAAGAGGCGCTCGCTATTGCCAAGGCGGCGGCGGACAGGAGCGGATCGGGGGACGACTTCGCCCGTCTCGGCGACGTTTATGGGGAGCTCGACCGGCACGTCGAGGCAGCCGAGGCGTACCGGCAGGCGGTCACCCGCCTCCGCGTTGTTGAAAACGCGCGAATCTGGCCGCTGCTGCTGCTGCAGGCGAGCGAGCTTGAATCCGCCGGTCGCTGGCCGGAGGCGAAGGCAGCGCTCGGCTCTGCGATCGCGCTCGCGCCCGACGAGCCTCTGATCCTGAATTTCCTCGGTTATTCAAAGCTGGAACGCGGAGAGGATCTCGACGCCGCCGAGGCGTTAATCCGCAAGGCGAGCGAGCTTGCGCCGGACAATGCTTCGATTACCGACTCGCTCGGCTGGGCGCTCTACAAGCGCGGGCGCTTCGACCAGGCGATCGACGTGCTTCAAAAGGCGGCGGTCGGCGACCCCGCGCAGGCGGAGATACAGGAGCATCTCGGCGACGCGCTCTACGCCGCTGGCCGCAAGTTCGAGGCGAGATTCGCCTGGCAGGCGGCCCTTGCGACGGCGGACGAGAAAGATACCGCGCGAATCCGAAGCAAGATCGAATCCGGCCTCACCACGGCGACCGCGGCGCGTTGAGCGGTTTGAGCGAAACCGCTTACGCCAAGATCAACCTAGCCTTGCACGTCCGCGAGAAACTTCCGGACGGCTATCATCGCATCGAAACGGTCTTCGCCTTCTGCGAGCATGGCGACGAACTGGCGGGCGAAACCGCGCCTTCGCTCTCGCTCTCCATTTCCGGAGAGTTCCGACACGGGCTGTCGACCCACGACAATCTGGTCGTTCGGGCCGCGAACGCTCTTCGGAACTCCTGTGGTGTCGATCGGGCAGCAAGCCTCGAGCTGGTGAAAAACGTACCGATCGCTTCGGGATTGGGCGGCGGGTCTGCCGATGCTGGGGCCGCGCTTCGGCTCCTCAACCGGCTATGGGACCTGCGGCTTCCGCTCGAGCGGCTCGAGGAGGTGGGACGCGTGCTCGGAGCCGACGTTCCGGCCTGCACTCGCTCCGAAACAGCCCGTGGCGAGGGCAAGGGCGACTCTCTCGATACGGTGGAGCTGGGTCTCGCCGGAACGCCGGTCCTGCTCGTCAATCCCAGGATCGAGTCTCCGACCGCGGATGCCTACGCCCGCTGGGATGGCCTGGATCGCGGGCCGCTCGGCGACTGGCGCGAAGGCCGCAACGATCTCGAGGCTGCGGCGGTCTCGGCGATTCCGCAGATCGGCACCGTCCTCGCATGGCTGTCGGCGCAGCACGGAGCGGAGTGCGTGCGGATGTCCGGCAGCGGGGCTACATGCTTCGCTTTGTTCGACGGCGACGCCGCTCGCGACCAGGCGGCAATGGCTGTCCCTCGCGAATGGTGGCATTTGGCGACTCGCCTGCGCTAAGTCGCGCCGATGACCGAGCGACCCATCCTGACTGCCGAAGCGATGCGCGCCGCTGAGCAGGGCGCGATCGACAGCGGCACACCGGTGGAAACCTTGATGGAGCGGGCCGGCGCTGCGCTTGCGGAGGCGACGAATCGCTATGCGGGACCGCTGCCGGTTCTCGTCCTTTGCGGCCCCGGCAACAATGGCGGCGACGGCTATGTCGCAGCCCGACACCTGGCCGCTCAGGGTATTCCCGTCCGGGTCGCATCTCTTGCGGACCCGAAAAGCGATGCGGCGAAATGGGCGCGGTCCGGCTTCGACGGCGAGGTCGAGCCGCTGACGGAGAAGACGGAGCAGGCGGCGGTAGTGATCGATTGCCTGTTCGGAACAGGCCTTAACAAAGGCGTGGAGGATTCTGCGGTCAAACAGCTTTTCAGGCTGTCGGAGGCCGCATCCGTGGCCGTTGCGTGCGACCTCCCAACCGGAATCGGAAGCGACTCCGGTGAGCTTTTGAGTGCGGTCCCCGAATTCGACCTGACCGTCACGTTCGGAGCGCTCAAGCCCGCGCACCGGTTGATGCCTGCGATGATGAGATGCGGCCGCCTGGTCCTCGGCGACATCGGAATCGAGGCGGACACGCAATGGCACGAAATCGGCGCCCCGAAACTTCTTCCGCTCGATTCGGCGGGCCACAAATACGACCGCGGCCTCGTTCACGCGCTTGCCGGCAAGATGCCGGGAGCCATCGCGCTTGCCGCAACTGCTGCAGCGCGCTCCGGCGCAGGCTACGTCCGGGTGAGCACTTCGCGCGCCATCGACGGCCTGCCGTCAGCGGTCGTCCAGACGGACACGGCTAATCTCGACGACGAGCAGATCGGTTGCATCCTCATCGGTCCCGGAATGGGCGACATCCCGCAGCTTCTGACTCTGGCGCTGACGTCGCGCGCGCCAAAGGTGATCGACGCCGATGCGATCGGCCAGCTGGGGGAGCCGGAGCGGCTGCGCGGGCAGGAAGCGATCCTGACTCCCCACTCCGGCGAGTTCGGGCAACTGTTCGGCGAGGTTCCGGGCACGAAGGCGGAACAGGCCCTGGAAGCCTCCCGGCGATCAGGTGCGGTCCTGGTCTATAAAGGGCCGGACACCTTGGTTGCCGCGCCCGACGGGCGCCTTGGCTTCGCTCCACCGGCGCCCGCGTGGCTGGCGAGCGCCGGCACCGGGGATGTTCTTGCCGGCATGATCGCGGCACTGGTCGCCAGGCGTATGCCCGCCTTCGACGCTGCATGCGCGGCGGTGTGGCTTCACGGGCGAGCCGCCGAGATTGCAGGCCCGCACATGATCGCTGACGATCTTGCCGCCGCCATTCCCGCCGCTCTCGACCTTCTGTGAACGAACTGGTCGTCCGGATTGCCGCGCGCGGAGACGGAGTCACCGCCAGCGGCCGGCATGTGCCGTTCGCGGTGCCCGGCGATGCCGTTCTCGACGATGGAGCGCTCGCATTCGGTGCACATCACCAGCAGCCGCCGTGCCGGCACTTCCCCGAGTGCGGCGGGTGCCAGCTCCAGCATGCCGACGATGAAGCCTATAGCGGCTACCTCGTGTCGCGGGTCGAGACAGCGCTCGCGCAGCACGGGCTGGGGACCGAAATTCGCCGGCCCCACCTGTTGCCGCCGTGTTCGAGGCGCCGCGCGACGGTGAAGGTGCTGAAGTTGGGGCAGGGCGCGGTCGTCGGCTTCAACGCCGAGAAGTCGCACCGGATCGTCGACATGCACGAATGCCATATCCTTCGGCCCGAGCTCTTTGCGCTGGTGCAGCCGCTCCGCCAGCTGTTTGCCGCCTTGCTCAAGCCGAAGCGGGGCGCGGAGGCGCAACTGACGCTGGTTGACGGGGGCGTGGATGTGCTTCTGCGGAATGTCGCTGCCGATGGCCTGGCCGCTATCGAGGCGCTGACGGAGCTTG
>DATAKH010000211.1:0-2067 GCA_036261735.1 Sphingomicrobium sp. | reverse complement strand
GCTCCTTGAGATTGAAGCGCATCGGGGTTGAGTTTCGCGTCGCTCCGCGCCCTCGAATCGACTCGGTGACCATTCCGCTACTCTTACGCGGCGACTAGAACAAAACAAGAACTCCGGCGACAAGGCACCCGAAATTCGCGGCGAGCGATTCTGGAACCGTTCAGGTGGGGCTGGTAAGCTCGCCGCCATGAAGGTGGGATTTGTACTATGCGCGGCCTTGGCCGCAGCCGTTTCCATGCCCGCGCTTGCGCAAGAGCAACCGATCGAGCCGATCGAGCTTCCGCCGAGCATCGAGCAAGGCGTCGACCTCATTTACATCGATCCCGAGATCAAGCCGGAGATCGATCGCCGCAACGAGCTGCTGCAAAGCTTCGGCTTCCAGGATTGGGCCGGCGCTCCGATCGACCTGTTCGTGCCCGTCAACGACACCTACACCGAGCTTCGCCGCGGGCTGATGAAGTACAAGCAGCGCTGGGGCGCTCTCCCACAGGTTCAGATCCCCACGGGTGCTGCCATGAAAGCCGGAGCAAAGGATGAACGGGTAACGCTGCTTCGCCAGCGGCTCGGCCTGTCGGCCGGCGACAGCTTCGATTCAGCCCTCGAAAAGCAGGTCCGCGCCTACCAGTCCGCGCACGGGCTTACGTCGGACGGGATCGTCGGCAACGGCACCATCGCGTCGCTGAACAGGGGCGCGGACCATTATGAGCGCCTGATCATCCTCAACATGGAGCGCGCCCGGCGGCTTCCGACGTCATCGGACAAGGGCCGCTACATCCTCGTCGATGCCGGCGCGGCCAGGCTCTACATGTATGAGGACGGCAAGGCCGTCGACAGCATGAACGTCATCGTCGGCGACAAGGAGCGCCAGACTCCGATGATGGCGGCCGAGCTTCGCTTCGTTCAGCTCAATCCCTATTGGAACGTGCCGCCTGATCTTGCGGCAAACCTTGTTGCCAAGCGGGTTCTCGAACAGGGCCTCACCTACCTGACCGAGCGCGATTACGAGGTGCTGTCTGACTGGACCGATGAGGCGACCCTGGTCGATCCGGCCACCGTCGACTGGCGGGGCGTGGCCGACGGGCGAGTCGACATCCGGCTGCGTCGCGGGCCGGGCCCGTGGAATTCGATGGGCGAGGTCAAGTTCATGATCCCCAACGACTTCGGGATTTACCTGCACGACGTGCCCGATCCCGAAGAGCCGATGTTCGCAAGCAACGACCGCTGGATCAGCAATGGCTGCATCCGTCTCCAGGACGCGAAGCGGCTTCAGAAGTGGGTTTTCGGCACCGCGCCGAAGCCGAGCGGGGCGGCGGACGAGCGCGTCGACGTTCCCGATCCTGTCCCGGTCTACATCACCTATTTCACCGCCGCGCCGACCGCGGACGGAGTCGCCTTCCGGCCCGACCGCTACGACCGCGACGAAAAGCTCCTTGCCCGGGTCAAGCTCGACGCACGGCCGGTAGACGTCGCTGCCAACTGATCAGCACGCGCACTTCGGCTTCTTGCGCGGCTTGGGCGCGGTGGTTGCATATTCGGCGCGGGTGAGCTGGCCGTTGCGGTTGGAGTCGGCGCCATTGAATTTGTCGATCGTGGTGTGCGCCCATTCGGTGAACGACAGCTTGCCGTCGCCGTCCTTATCCAGCTTCGCATAAGACTTTCGTCGCGGCTGCAGCAGCTCTTCGAGTACGATCTTCCCGTCGTTGTCGCGGTCGGCCCGGTTGAACCTTTTTTCCTCGCGGCTTTTCGGGGTCGCCGCCGGCGGAGCGTCCGGCTTCTTCGCGATCATCGACGGGACTGCGGGCTTGTCCGGCGGCGGCGGCAGCGCCGGAGCATCCTCCGCGCGGCCTTGCCACATCAGGAACGCGCCGGTGATCATCAGGAAAGAGGCCAAAGCCCCGGCCAGGAAACGCGCCACGAACACTCCTCTTACATTAGGAGATTCGGCCCAAACACAGTCCATTCCGGACGCGCCCCTGTCAACCGATCCGCCCGCTCCAGCGGTGCGAGAGCATTGCCGCCGCGCGCGCGGCGGCGCCTTCGGCCTCGTCGCTCTCGAGGTCGCGCGCT
>DATAKH010000199.1:0-15478 GCA_036261735.1 Sphingomicrobium sp. | reverse complement strand
GGCTTCCCCGATCATCCGCACAAGCTGGTCGGTGGTGGCGCCTTTTTCGCCGCACAAGGTCACCTTGGTCGGATGTGCGCCCGCGCCCCAGGCGAAGACGAACTTCTCGCCGGCGCAGTCGACGACCTTCTCCTTCTCCTTTTCGTTGGCGAGGTCAAAATGGGCGGGGTCCGCGGCGGGAGGCACCGGCGGCTCCTGCGCCGCGGCGGCGGTGGCAAGCAGAGCGGCAATCGAAAACAGTGCAAGGCGGGTCATGGCTTGATCCTCATTGCGATGCACATCTGTCGGCGCGTCAGGCTGCACCAGCGATGAACGCGCGTCAGGAGGCGGTGCTTCGGGCAACGGCCGCCGTTCCGAGATCGCTAAGCGCAGAGCGGCGCGCGCGAATGGCGCTTGGGTAGACCTCCCCGAACAGTATCTGGAACGACCGGTCCCAGCTGAACCGGCTCTCCTCCACATGCGCCCGCGCGGCCTCGCCCATTGCTGCCCGGTCGGAACGCCAGACGTCGACGATATTGGCGGCCATCGCGTCGGAATCTTCCGGATCGCCGAGACGCCCCGTCTCGTCGTCGACCCGGTCGAGCATTGCGCCTGCAGCAACACCGACCACCGGAAGTCCCGAAGCCTGCGCCTCGATCACCGACACTCCGAATGTCTCGTCGGCCATCGCAGACACGTAGATATCCGCGCTCGCAAGCCATTTCGCGAGCTCGGAACGATCCTTCAGGTAGCCGGGCGCGACGACTCGGTGATCGCCGGATTCCAGGATTGCGCCGCGGACCGGTCCGTCGCCGACCAGCGCGAGTCGGGCTCCGAGCGATCGCGGAAGCTTGTCGAACGCGTCGAGGACGACCTGGACCCTCCGTTCCTGGTCGAGCCGGCCGACGTAGATCAGGAACGGAATATCGTCCGCGATTCCCAGCGATCGCCTGAGCGCCGGGTCGCGATTGCGCGGACTGAATTCGTCGAGCTCAACTCCGAGCGGAACTAGCTCTACCTCCGACACTCCGAGTTCGCGGAGCTTCGATGCCCCCCCGTTCTCACTAAGCGCATAGACCGCGTCGAAGCGGCGATAGAGGAACCCGCAATAGCGATAGGCGAGCGAGCGGACCTGGCCGGCGATCGCCTTGCCGACGAAGCGGCTGAGGGGGCGGTGTACGTAGGCGGTCGGAAAGTCGGTGAAGTAGCCGGCGACCGTGGCAGTGTGCGGGTGCCGCCTGCGATATCCCAGGACCGCCCAGGGAAGATTGTAGGCGTCCTGGCACTCGATCACGTCGGGCCTGAACTGCTCGAGGGCCGAGCGAACCGCGGAATTGCGCAGCAGCAGGCGGTACTTGGGGCTGGTCGGCACCGGCGGCGATGCCACGGTCACGGTAATCGCCCTGCCTTTCTCGATGACGCTATCCTCAGCCCCGGGGACGATGAGCAGGTGCCGGTGCCCAGTGCGCGAAAGGAGGTAATCGCGCTTGCGGCGCAAATAGGTGCCGACGCCGCCACCGACATCGGACCAGCTTTGCGTCACATCGCAGAAAAGGCGTGAAGACGCGTCGCTCATGAGCGCTCCAACCCGCTCCGAGGGACAAAGTGCCAAGCGACGATTTCAGGCAAAAAGCGTCGGAAAGATTTACACTCACCCGCGGCGGCTACGAAATCCATTATCAATAATTCCCGGAAAACTGCGGTTTCAATCATTTGGCACGCCCGTTGCTTAGAAAGTAGCGTCCACTTGGTTCCACAGACCACCAAAGGGGCGGCGGCGCGGATCTCTGGTCCCGCGCCGCCGCCCCTTCATATTTTGGCGATCAGCTCGCTGGAGCGCTCACAAGCTGCTGCAGCTCGCCGCTCTCGAACATTTCCATCATGATGTCGGACCCGCCGACGAACTGGCCTTTTACGTAGAGCTGGGGAATCGTCGGCCAGTCGCTAAACTCCTTGATGCCTGTGCGGATGTCGGGATCCTGGAGGACGTCGACCGTCTTGAACGGAACCCCCAGATGCTCGAGGATCGACACCGCGCGGCTCGAGAAACCGCACTGCGGAAACAGCTCGGTCCCCTTCATGAACAAGACGATCTCGTTGCTGCGAACGATCTCGTCGATCCGGTCTCTTGCGCTGGTCACTGCTCATCTCCCTCCGGCGCCGCGGTTTGAAGCTGCAGGGCGTGCAATTGTCCGCCGACGCGGCCGCCCATCGCGGCATAAACCCGCTGGTGCTGTTGAACGCGCGTGAGCCCTGCAAAGCTGCGGCTGACGATTCGCGCTGAATAATGATCGCCGTCGCCGGCCAGGTCCATAATCGTGACTTCGGCGTCGGGAATACCTGACTTGATGAGATTCTCGATTTCGCTCGCGGTCATCGCCATCGGTCAGGATTGCTCCTGAATCACCTGGCGGCGGGCCTCGATCATCTTGTGGCCGAGCGCCTCCCGAATCTGCGCCTCATCCACTTCGATTCCAGCCGAGGTAAGGTCACCCAGCAGCTTCCGCACGACATCGTCATCCCCGGCCTCCTCGAAATCGGCGCGGACAACGTCCTTCGCGTAGGACGCAGTCTCTTCCTCCGACAGGCCCATCTTGCGCGCTGCCCACTCACCGACGAGCCGGTTGCGCCGTGCGATGATCCGGAAATTCATCTCTTCATCGTGGGCGAACTTGGCCTCGTAGGCGCGCTCGCGATCGTCGAACTGGCTCATTCACATGCCTTCCGCTGTTTGGCCTGCGAGATAAGGGCGCGGGCAAACTACGTCCAGCGGCGTTTGGGCGATGGCGGCTAAGCTGGCTCAGGCGGTCGCGACACAGCGGCGGACTGTCGCGGCGACGACCTGGCCGAGGAACAGCAGGAGGCTCGAGCCGTGGCTGCTGTCGGCTGCAAGCTCGCCCGTTTGGCCGAGCACGAGCAGGCCGCGCGGGAACGGGGGCGGCCCGTCGATCCGGATCAACGCCTCCGCGCGCACCTTTCGGTTCGCCGGCGCGCCGAAAAGCGGGTGCCCGCTCGGGACGCTGCGGACCTCGACCTTCGGCAGGCCTTGGACCATTCGCTCGACGAGGGCGGCTTCGACCCGCTCGAGCGAATTGCAGTCGGCGCGAAATCCCCGGTCGCCGACAATCATTGCGACTGCGACGAAGTCGATTCCGAGGATCGCCGGCCACTGCCCAGTGATCACGTCGAACAGCGAGTGGATCGACGGCGCCTCGATTGCGGCGAGGACCGCGGCATTGATTGAAAGCACCGCGTCCGACTGCCCGCGCGCGAAGGCGATCAGGTCCTGGTTGGCCTCTTCGGCGGCGCCCAGCCGCTCGCGAAGCCGGGCAACTGCCGTTTCCTCGAATGAAATCACCTGCGCCACAGCTCGGCGCCTAGCGCAAAGCCGTTAATTTCCGGTGGCTGCGGGCAGCTTCAGATCTGCTGGCCGGTCGCCTGCCAGTCGTGAAGGAAAGCAGCGATGCCGGCATCCGTCAGGGGGTGCTTGAACAGCTGATGGATGATCTTGGGCGGCGCAGTCATCACGTCGGCGCCGATCTTGGCGGCTTCGACGACATGCATCGGGTTGCGAACGGACGCGACCAGGATCTGGGTCTCGAAATCGTAATTATCGTAGATGAGCCGGATATCGGAGATCAGTTCCATGCCGCTGAAACCGACATCGTCGTGTCGCCCAACGAACGGGGAGATAAAGGTCGCTCCGGCCTTGGCCGCAAGAAGCGCCTGCGCGGCCGAGAAGCACAAGGTGACGTTGACCATCGTCCCATCCTCGGTGAGCCTTCGGCAGGCCTTCAGACCGTCCTCCGTGAGCGGCACCTTTATGGCGATATTGTCCGCGACCTTGCGCAGCTTCTCCGCCTCGCGGATCATCCCGTCATAGTCGAGAGAAACGACCTCCGCCGAAACCGGCCCGCTGCAGACGGCGACGATTTCGCCAAGCACCTCCATGAAGTCGCGGCCGGATTTCTGGACGAGAGACGGATTGGTCGTCACCCCATCGAGAAGGCCGGTGGCGGCGAGCTCGCGGATTTCGGAAATTTCGGCGGTGTCGGCAAAAAACTTCATGGCTCTCCCCGGATCATTGCCGAGGGATAGCCGCTGCGACACAAACAGTCATCCGGCGAGTTGGCCGATTCGGGGGCGAAATGATGACCGAGCACATAAGGATCGAGCGGAGCGGCGAGGTGCTCGCGATCACGCTTTCGCGTCCCGAGCGCCGCAACGCGATCACCGTCGCCATGTATTCGGCACTGGCGGACGCGATCGAGGGCGCGGCCGACGACGGCTCGGTTCGCCTGATCACCATCCGCGGCGAAGGTGCGGACTTCACCGCCGGCAACGACCTCTACGATTTCCTTCAGGCGCTTCCGAGGGAGTCTGAGGATATCCCGGTGTGGCGGCTGCTTCGGGCGCTTGCCCGCAACCAGGTGCCGATCCTCGCCGCCGTGCAAGGCAATGCCGTCGGAATCGGGACGACTATGCTGCTCCACTGCGATTTGGTCATCGCAGCCAGCAGCGCGCGATTCTCTCTGCCGTTCGTCGAACTCGGGCTGGTTCCGGAGGCCGCAAGCTCGCTGCTCCTGCCGCGCCTGGCGGGGCGCAGGCGAGCGGCACGCTACCTATTGCTGGGCGAGCCGTTCGGAGCGCAGGAAGCACTCGAGGCGGGGCTGGCGAGCCACGTGGTCGAGGACGATGACCTTGCCGGCGCTCTTGCGGACATCGTCGCCGGCCTGCTCGCCAAGCCCCGAGAGGCGCTACGCCTGACCCAGAAGCTGCTTCGGCAGGGATCCACGGACGAAATTCTCGAGCGGATGCAGCTCGAGAACGGCCATTTCTCCGAACGGCTCCAGTCGGCCGAGGTCAGGGAGGCGATCGCCTCCTTCTTTGAGCGCAAAGGCGCCGGTCAGGCCTGAGTGAAAACGCGCTTCGTCCGCTGGAGCGTGATCGCCGGTCCTGGGAAGAAGAAGAAATCCGTCGGCACATCATATTGCACGGTGATGTCGATGTAACCGTCCGAAGCTTCGTTGGTGCTGTCAATTACCGGCTCATGCCAATCGCCGCCGCGGATCCCGAACTTGGAGTTTACGATCGTCTCGCTGATAACCTCGTCGGGTGGGCGGCTTCCCGTTGTCGGGTCGTAAATGGTCGCTACCCGAGCGCCTTCGCCCAGCGCGTGCTGTACGCCGGCATTCGCCTGAAGGTAAACAGACGTCTGGATGATGCCGACAATGAAGGACACGAGCACCGGAACTGCAATCGCGAATTCGATCGCTGCGGAGCCCTTTCGATCACGGAAAATGCGGGTCCAGGTCATCATTGCGTCCGCACCGTTGCACTGCCCCTGACGCTAACGGTCCCATCGGCGTTCGCGCCCGGGAAATATTTGGTGCCGAACATCGGCGAATAGGTGCTCGCGACGGTGGCTTGCACATAGCGGGCATAAGGGACACCGGCCCCACAACTTGCACTGTCATAATCGAGCTTGGTTCCGTCATGGTTGCACTCGAGCCAAGCGGTGACGGTGGCCTCCGACCCGTCACCGGCCAGGCCCTCGGCATACTCCTCGAGATCTTCGATCTCGTCGGTCTTGAAGGTCCCCTGCGACTGCACTCTTTCGACCGTGCTTTGCGATACCTGCTCCAGCTGCACCTTCGCGGATACCGCGCGGCTGATGTCGACGGTTCCGATTAGGAGCGCAGTCAGGAGAGGGGCGGCAAGCGCCATCTCGATGAAGGAATTGCCGCGCTCGTCGCGCCAGATGGAAGAAGGCCGGCACGTCATGCGATCAGCCTCACTGCCTTCGCCTCGACCTGCGAGTCGGCCTGGCACGGAGTGCCATCGGGGTGGGTGAGGCTGTTCTGCAGATTGGAGTTGCCGCTGAAATTAACGAAATTGGCAACGACCATCGCGCACTGCGTCATTGTTCCGCTGCTGCCGGTGAAGTCGACCGTCCCGTTTGGGAAATACATTCCACCGTCGTAGAACGAGCCGGCGTTTCCGTTGATCGTGTTCGACCCGTCGCCCATCCCAATCAACAGCATGTCCGCATAGGCGCCGCTGGTCGGGGCAACGAGCTGGATCCCGGAATTGCCGTTCGTCTTGACGTCGCCCGGGTCATCGCCGGTAAGGATGATGGTGACGCCCGTACCCGTAATTGTCACAGTGCCCTGGACGTCGAAGTCCGTGCTGTCGAGGTAATAGACCCCAGCAGCCAGGGTGTAGGTTTTATTGCCGGTGAACTGGAACGACTTGTAGCAGCCAGGCGTGAGGCTGGTCGCGCCGGCGTTGACCATCTTGTTGCAGGTCATTCCGGTGATGTCGGTCGAAAATTTGTCCGCGAAGGGGTCCTGCATCGGCACGTGATGCGGCTGGATGTTCGTCGCGCCGTTGATCGTGGCCGGCATGCCGCCGGCCCCGGCCACCGGATCGGCCACGAAATTGTAGGCGCCGCCGTTAATTCCAACGGAGGAATCCGTCGACGTGGAGTTGGAAATGGCCCCGCAGCCCATACTGATGTTGGTGCTGCCGCCGATCGTGATCGAAGAGGCGCTCGAATTGTTGAGAGCGACGACGCAGAAATTGCCGTCGTCGATCAATGCGGCGGTGGCCGCTGCGGTGATGACTGGCGCGTTCGCAAGGAAAAGCGAGGAAAATCCAAGTCTCTTCTGAATCCGGAGCTCGACCCTTACGGCGTCCGTGAAATTGCCCGTGTCTGCAGGATAGGTGATTGCGGGATAGCCGCTCAAGAGGGCGACTCCCGTGTGGTTGTTGTCGGCGAGATGCGCACTGACCGCGCTCGGCACCGAGGCGGTCTGCAGTTCGGCATAGACGCCCGCGAGAGCCGCCGTGTCCGCGGCGCGCTGAAGCTCGCGCTTCCACAGGACCCATTGCACCGTATCGGTTCCAAGTCCTGCCGCGCCGACGACGATCGGGAGGGCTGCGCCTACGATTACGATGGCGTTGCCGCGGCGGTCCTTCCACAGCTTCTTCAGGTATTTGATCATGTGCACCTGCCCCCGCGCCGATGTATACGCTTTGGGTACGGTCTATCCCGCGTCGAGGTGAGCAAACCGTTGCATTTTTTGGTTAACGAGGTGTTGCGCGTGAAGGCTCGCCCTCGCTTGCACTACGGCGTCTTACACCTATAATACAGTTGAACCCGCTTGCATGCTTGCGGTCTGGCGTCGAATGTCGACGTGAAGCTTGCAGGCAGAAAGAAGGGCAGACGATTATGGCCGAGGACGCCACCAAGACAGCGACCAAGCTCAAGCTGGATGCGCCCGAGGCGCTTCAGCCGATCGCTCCTGCGGAAGCGGCGGGGCTGGTCCCGCTGAAGAAGGACGAAACGAGCGAGCTCGACAAGCGCGTGGCGCAATTCGTCGAGGAGCTTGCGAAGCTCGATTCCAACAGCCCCGAATTTGGCAAGAAGGTCGATCAGCTGACTGCGATGGGCCGCAAGGAAATTGCCGAGGCCGCAGGCGCTTCGAACCGCTTTCTCGACCGTCCTGTTAAGGCGATCGACAAGGATTCGGGGATCGGAGCAGACCTGACCGAACTTCGCCGGACGGTGGAAGCGCTTGATCCGAAGGGCGCGACGAAGACCCGCAAGTTCCTCGGCATCATCCCGTTCGGCAACCGTGTCGACCGCTATTTCGACAAGTATCGAAGCTCGCAGACCCACATCTCCAAGATCCTCAACAGCCTCGGCAACGGCAAGGACGAGCTGCTGATGGACAATGCGGCGATCGACACCGAGCGCGCCAACTTGTGGAAGACGATGCACAAGCTCGAGCAGATGATCCACATCTCCAAGAGCCTGGACAAGCAGCTCGAGGACAAGGCCAACGACCTCGACGCCACCGATCCCGCAAAGGCCAAGGCGATCCGGGAGAGCGCGCTGTTCTACACTCGCCAGCGGACCACGGACCTGCTGACCCAGATGGCAGTGACGGTGCAGGGCTATCTCGCGCTCGACCTCGTCAAGAAGAACAATGTAGAGCTGGTCAAAGGCGTGGATCGCGCCTCGACGACGACCGTGGCGGCACTCCGGACCGCGGTTACCGTTGCCCAGGCGCTGACCAATCAGAAGCTAGTTCTCGAGCAGATCGGTGCCCTCAACACAACCACCGCGGGAATGATCGACACCACCGGCGAGATGCTGAAGAGCCAGACCGGAGCGATCCATGAGCAGGCGGCGTCATCGATGATTCCGCTTGAGACGCTCCAGCGCGCGTTCCAGAACATCTACGACACGATGGACCAGATCGACCGCTTCAAGCTGGAGGCGCTCGAGAACATGAAGCAGACCGTGACGACGCTTTCGAGCGAGGTCGAAAAGTCGAAAGGCTATATCGCCCGCGCCCAGGGCGTCGAGAAGGGGCGGCTGGAAGGCAGCTCGTCTCCGCTGACACCGATCGAGGCTAAGTGACCGAAGTTTCCGATAAAGTCGAAAAGGCGCTAGCGCGCTTCGACCGGGTCACGAGAGCACTCGACGAGCGCGACGGAGCGCCAAGAGCCGCGGCTAGGCGCGAGCGCCAGCGGCTCAATTCCGACCTCAAGCGCAGGGCCGCGCGAGTCGGCGTTTGGCTGCTGGCGATTTCGGTGGCGACGATCGTCGTCGGAATCATCACGCCGATCGGGATGTTCGGATTCCTTGCCGCCGTAACGCTCGCGGTCGGTGCAGCAATTGCTCTCGCTTTCACGCCGGCCCGGCCCACGGCAAAGGCGCCGACGGCGGACCTCCCGAACGGGCAGATGGTGCAGCGCTTCGATTCCTACCTCTATCGGACGAGGGGCGCCCTGCCCGCACCTGCGCGTGCCCAAATCGATGCCATCAGCGCCCGCCTTCCCTCGCTTAAGCAGTCGCTCGACAGGGTCGATACTCTCGATCCAAAGGCGCAGGATGCGCGCAGGCTAATGTCGCTTCACCTCCCCAGACTCGTCGACCGCTATCTCAACGTTCCCCAGGAATTCAGGAGCGAGACCGACAGCGAAGGCCTGACAGTCGACCAGAGGCTCGTTGAGGGGCTCGCCGCCGCGCGCACCGCGATCGAGGAGATTTCCGGCGATCTCGCGCGCGACGATCTCGCTGCCATGGAGGCACAGGGCCGCTTCCTCAAATCCCGCTACGGCCAGCAGACGATCGACAGCTGAGCAGGCGCGGCAACGCGCTGCGTAAATTCAGGAAAAGCTTGCAGCCAGTGGCCGGCAGGGGCAGTCCCTTGTCCGGGAACGGGCTATAGGGGGTGAGAGAAGCATGTCGTTGCGTTCGCTTCGATTGCGCGCCTATCGGCAACTGGAGCCGACCGCCTGGCCGCGAAAGGGGCTTTCCCCGACCAACTGGCTTCTCGCCGTCCTGATCATCATCGCTGTCGTCAATGCGGTCATCGAAACCGAACCGACGATCTCTGGTGGCCGGGAGATGCTGTTTGACAATCTCGAGGTCACGATCGCCAGCATCTTCCTGGTGGAATATCTTGGCCGCATCTGGACCGTGGTCGAAAATCCGCGTTTTGCCGGCTATCGTTTCCCGCGCTTGCGCTATGCGATGAGTCCGATTGCGATCATCGACCTCGCGGCGATTCTCCCAGCATTTTTCGCTTTCGGGGGCGCATCGAGCCTGATCCTCCGATTTTTCCGGGTCTTCCGGATGATCCGTCTTGCAAAACTTGGGCGCGCATCTCGTGCCTGGCAGACGATCCGGGAAGCGATATACGAGCGGCGCTACGAGTTCGGCATGGTGCTTGGCCTCGTCGCGGTCGCGGTGCTGATCTCCGCCTCGATGCTCTACATGGCCGAGGCTGACGTACAGCCGGAGAAGTTCGGAAGCATTCCGCGAGCGCTGTGGTGGGCCATCGTGACGCTCACCACGATCGGCTATGGGGACGCCTATCCGGTCACCACGCTCGGAAAAGCCATGGCCGCGATCATCGCCATCACCGGAGTAATGCTCATCGCGCTCCCGACCGGCATATTCGCGGCGTCATTCACCGAGGGAATCCAGCGCCACCGCCAGCGCGTCGACGGCGACGAAGCGGCCGATGCCTGAAGCCCTGACGAGGCGGGCGTGACGGCGCAACTGGCCATCAGCGGAAGGCTCAAGCCGCTCCGCCGGCGGTTCAAGCTTCCCGCTCGCGTGCCGCCCTTCAAGACGAACACCTATCGAGTTTTCACCGTCATCTGGGTTGCCGCTCTCCTGCTAGCGATCTTCGGGCCGGCTATGGCACTGTACGACCGCTACACTTCGCCGGGCGACAATTCGCAGCTCATGCTGGGAAGTCGCGCCGGGTTCGTCGTTGCACCGAAAGACGCAACGAAGATCCGCTTTACCGTCGGTCCGGACGCCAGGGCAGCGGGAATCCGCAAGGGCGACGACATTATCGCAATCTATGGACTGCCGATGCCGGCGGAGATGCCGGTGACGGAACGGGCGCTTGCCGACCATGCCGACGATCCCGCCTACATCGCGATGGGAAACCTGCTCTTCGGCACCGAGGCTCTACCTTTCCCGCTGACGGTCCGCTCCGCCGACGGACGAATCCACGACGTCACCGTCACGACGGGTGAAGAGCATATCAGCGGGGCATCGAGCGAGCTGGGCGTGTCTCCGAAGCTCCTCTCCTTCATCGATGTTGTTCACGTCATCTTTTACCCGTTCCTGATCTGGGCGGCGTGGATCCTCCACCGGCGCAATTCGCGGGACGCGGTGAGCTCCATTCTTTCGCTCGCCATCCTGCTGATGATCGGGGCCGAGCATCCGGCATCGAACTTCCTCGCCAGCATCGGCGTGCCGCGCGTAGCGCATGTCGCCATCTACGACCTCGGCAACGTGCTCCTGGTCGCGGGAATCCTGCTGTTCCCGCACGGCAATCTATCGCCGAGGCTGGTCGCACTGGTTGCCTCGGCGCCGCTGCTGATGTTCCTTTCAGGACAGGCCTACCAGTCGTTCTTCCTCATGCTCCTCCTCATGGCCGTGCTCATCCAGATCAGGGCCATGAGAACCGCCGAGTCCAGCGACCTCAAGCAGCAGATCCGCTGGGCCCTCTTCGGATTCAGCGGTTATGCGGTTTTCAAGGCGATTTCCTACGCGTCCGACCTGTTCAAATATTCGACCGGCAGTTTCGCCGCCCAATTGGGGTTCGAGCTCACTGCGGGGCTGACCTTCGGCCTGTCCATGCTCGTGCTCCAGCTGGGGCTTCTGGTCGCGCTGATCCGCTACCGCCTCTACGACGCCGAGGCGATCATCAGCCGGACCGCGACGGCAGCAATCCTGACGTTCGCGATCGGCGGAACCTTCGCTGCGGTGATGGAGGGCATCATCACCGGTGCCCAGTTCGTCTATCCGGACAGCGAGGTCAGCCAGACGATCGCTGCGATGGGCGGAGCCGTGATGGCCGCGGTCGTCATCGAACCGATACACCGCAAGACCCGCGAATGGAGCGAACGCCGCTTCCACAAGGCGCTTCTCGAGATTCGCGAGGAACTGCCCGAGCTGATGCGCGACACACGAGGTTCGGCAACGCTGGACGAATTCCTGGAAGATGTCTTGGCCCGGCTTGTGGCGGGGGTGCTCTCGGTTCGCGGCGCTGTCGTACTGGACGGCCAGGTGCGGCAAACGGTGAATGTCGCCGAAGCCGATGTCCTTCGCTGGCACACCGAGCACAAGCCGGAGGAGGACCAGCACGTCCTCGACTGCATGCCCGAAGACCACCTCTTCCCGCTCCGCCTGGAGGTCGAGACAAGCGCCGGGGCGTTCGGCTGGCTTCTCATCGGTCCGCGCCCGGACGGCAGCATTCCTGGCAAGGACGAGCAACAGGCGCTCAAGAAGATCGCCCAGACGCTCGGCCGCTCGGTAAGAATCGTCCTTAGCCGCGAAGAGGCACGGCAGGAATTGATGCGAATGCTCGAAGCGCACAGCGAGCGAATCGATCGCATCGAACGCCAGCTGAAACTGCAATCCTGAATTCACTACTCGCTCACTGCGAGCAATTATCCATTTCGTTGACCTGTCCCGCCGGCGCCAATACTTTAGCGCCATTCGGTGAGTCGCTTTCGATGTCGTAGTGCCGGAGTATGATCGAAGCGCCCCGTGAAGAATCCACTCGCTTCCGCGTGATGCTTGGAAAAGACAGAAAGTGTTAGCGGTGGAAGCGCACCGCATCTGAAACGTTGAGGAGGAACCGGGGAATGAAGACTACTCAGCTGTGGAAGATTGGGGCGGTCGCAGTCGCTCTCGCCACCTCGTCGGCTTCGGTGGCAACGGTACTGGTTGTTCGTGCGGCAGGGCCGTCTGCCAAGGTCTACCCGCCGGGCAAGGCGCTCCCCGAGAGTGCGAAGATCCAGCTTCAGCCGGGCGACAGCGTCATGCTCCTGAATACCAGCGGCTCGCGCACGCTTCGCGGTCCGGGCACCTTCGCGGTCGCGGCTTCGGGCGAAGGTCTCGCCGCTGCCGCCAATCGCCGTGGACGCGTCAGCGCCATGCGGAGCAGCGACGTTCCGCTAAACCCGAGCCCGTGGAATCTCGATGTGACGCAAAGTGGCAAGCTGTGCGTAGCGAATCCGACCAAATTGACGCTCTGGCGACCCCATAAGGCTGACGCAATCAAGCTGACCATCAAGGGCGGCGGCGGCGAGCAGACGCTCGAGTGGCCCGCCGGCACCGACACGATCGCTTGGCCCGCATCGCTGCCGATTACGAGCGGAGCCGAATATCAGCTGAGCCAGCCCGAGAACGGAGACAGCGCTCGCGTGATGTTCGTCACCCTGGCCAGTCCGCCCAGCGATACGATTGGGGCAGCCCAATCGCTGATTGCGAACGGTTGCGACAACCAGCTGGACGTGCTCGTCGAGTCGGCGCCAACCGCCGACTGACGGCTAGCCGACGACTCCCGCCCGCCTCAGGCGACCGATTTCCTCGGGAGCGATTCCGAGTTCCTCGAGCACGCTCTCGCTGTGCTCGCCCAGCTTTGGCGGCGGCAGGTCTGAATCGGCGCGGTTCCCGTCGATCCTGACCGGCGAGCCCACTACCGGCGTTCCGGCGAGCATCCGGACCATCGCCCGGTGCTGCGCCTGGATATCGGACAGGGCCTGGCCGACGCTGTTGATCGGACCGGCGGGAATTCCTGCTTCCTCGAGCTTCTCGAGCCATTCCGCGGCAGGCCTGGAGCGGATGCAGCCTTCTATCGCCTCGACCATCTGCTGACGGTTGGCGACTCTCGCGCCGTTGGTCGCGAACCGCTCGTCCCCGGCCCACTCCGGATGGCCGCACAAGTCTGCGAGGCGGGCAAACTGCCGGTCGTTGCCGATTGCGACGATGATGCGCTGGTCGGCCGCTTCGAACGGCTGATAGGGGACGATATTGGGATGCGTGTTGCCCTGCCGAGGCGGGTCCTTGCCCGACACAAGCGCATTCGACGCCTGGTTGGCGAGCATTGCCAATTGCGTATCGAACAGCGCCATGTCGATGTGGGCGCCCGCGCCCGATTTCTCGCGGCGGTAGAGGGCGGAGAGGATAGCGACCGCGGTGTACATTCCGGTGAACAAGTCGGCGACGGCGACCCCGACCCGCATCGGCTCGCCGCCCGGCTCGCCGTCGGGCTTGCCGGTAATGCTCATCAGCCCGCCCATCGCCTGGATGATGTAATCGTATCCGGCGCGGTCGGCGTAGGGCCCGTCCTGGCCGAAGCCGGTGATCGAGGCGATCACCAGTCGCGGATTGACCTCGTGGAGCGAGGCCGCGTCGAGCGTGAACTTGCGCAGCCCGCCGGCCTTGAAATTTTCGACCACGACATCGGCATTGCCGGCAAGGCGGCGGACCAGCTCGGCACCCTCGTCGGTGGCGAAATCGATCGCCGCCGAGCGCTTACCCCGGTTGGCCGAAAGGAAATAAGCGGCCACCTTCTCGCCGTCGCGAACGTGCCAGGGCGGGCCCCAGTGGCGGGTGTCGTCACCGGCGCCTGGCCGCTCTACCTTGATCACGTCGGCGCCGAGGTCGGCGAGCAATTGCGTGCACCAGGGCCCCGCCAGCACCCGGCTGAGGTCGAGGACCCGGATTCCGGCGAGCGGCGCGGTCAATGCCTTCGCCTCGACCATGGCCTGCGGTCGGCGAGGATCGCCTGGGCGGCGTTATGGCCAGGAGCTCCCGTCACTCCGCCGCCGGGATGCGCGCCCGACCCGCAAAGATAGAGGCCTGCCACCGGCATCCGGTAATCGGCGGCGCCGATCATCGGCCTGGCGCTGAACAGCTGGTCCAGCCCCATCTTGCCATGGAAGATATCACCGCCGATCAACCCGAAGCGGCGCTCGAGGTCGAGCGGCGAGTGGATCTGGCGGCCGATCACGGACTTGGCGAAGCCCGGCGCATGGGCATCGACCGTGGCAATGATCGTGTCGGCCGCCTGCTCCCGTTCCTTGTCCCAGCTTCGCCCCGGTCCGAGGTCATAACGGACATGCTGACAGAAGAGCGAGGCGACATGCCTGCCCTTGGGCGCAAGACCTGTGTCGAGCGTGGACGGGATCAGCATCTCGATCACCGGCTGTTTGGACCAGCCGTTCGCGCGCGCGTCTACGTACGCTACGTCCATAAAGCCGAGGCTCGGCGCCATGATGATCCCGGCGGTCAGGTGATCGCCCTTCTTCGGAAGGACAGTAAACTTGGGAAGCTCCGACAGCGCGACGTTCATCCGGAAGGTCGCGCTTTCGCATCTCCAGCCGTGCATCCGGCCGGCGACGTCCGTGTCGACCGCGCCGTCGGGAACAAGCCGGTCGAACAGCAGCTTCGGATTCACTCCAGCAACGACGATTCCCGCCCGAATCGCCTTGCTTCCGGCGACGACGCCCGCCGCCCGGCCGCGCTCGACGATGATCTCCTCGACCGGCGAGTTGAGGACGATGTCGACTCCCTTCTCGCGACACGCCCGAGCCATCGCCTGCGTTATCGAGCCCATTCCGCCGATCGCATGGCCCCAGGCGCCCTCTACTCCTGCTGCCTCACCAAATAGGTGATGGAGGAGGACATAGGCTGTACCTGAATCGTACGGAGACGCGAAATTCCCGACGACTCCGTCGAACCCGAACAGGGCTTTGGCGAGGTCGCCCTCGAAATGGCGGTCGAGGATGTCGCCGGCGCTTCGGACCGCGAAATCGTGCACCGTGCGCGTTTCGGCGAGCGACAGCCCGGCCATGTCCCTCCCCAGGCTGAGAAGCTTGGGTATGGCGCTGACCGTCCGACCGGCGTTTGGAGGCGCCCGGAGCAGCCATTTCTTGAGCAGCCGGACGACCACTTCCAGCTCGGCGATGTAGCGGTCGTAGCCCTCGGCGTCGGCATGATTGAGCCGCTTGATCTCCTTGCGCGTAAGGCCGCCGCGACCGCTGAGCAGATAGTCACCGTCGCCGGGCAGGAAATTGTCGCGCTTCCTGAGAACGACCTTTAGCCCGTGCCGCTCCAAGTCCATGTCGCGGATGACTTTGGGCTGCAGCAGGCTGACCGTGTAGCTCG
>DATAKH010000192.1:0-2487 GCA_036261735.1 Sphingomicrobium sp. | reverse complement strand
CGGCCCGCGGCGCGGCGTCTTCCATGGTTACGACTTCATAGCCTTCCATCGCTGCCTGCAGCGCGCAAATCGGATCGACCTCGGAGACCATGACGCGGCAGCCGGCCTGGCGCAGCGAGGCGGCCGAGCCCTTGCCGACGTCGCCGAAGCCCGCGACCATCGCGACCTTGCCGGACATCATCACGTCGGTGCCGCGGCGGATGCCGTCGACCAGCGATTCACGGCAGCCATAGAGGTTGTCGAACTTCGACTTGGTGACGCTGTCGTTGACGTTGATCGCCGGGAACGGGAGCTTGCCCTGCTTGGACAGGTCGTAAAGCCGGTGGACGCCCGTGGTGGTCTCTTCCGACACGCCCTTGATGGTCTCGACGCTCTTCGTGAGATAACCCGGACGGTCCTCGAGGAAGCGGTTCAAGGTCGAGACGAAGACCTCTTCTTCCTCGTTGGAAGGCTCGAACAGCTTCTCGCCGGCCTCGACCCTTGCGCCCCACAGCGCGAACATCGTCGCATCGCCGCCGTCGTCGAGGATCATGTTAGCGGTTGTGTCCTGGCCCCAATCGAAGATGCGGGTCACATATTCCCAATATTCCTCGAGCGTCTCGCCCTTGACCGCGAACACCGGCGTTCCGCCGGCCGCGATCGCGGCTGCCGCATGGTCCTGGGTGGAAAAGATGTTGCAGCTGGCCCAACGCACCTCCGCGCCGAGCGCAATCAGCGTCTCGATCAGCACCGCGGTCTGGATCGTCATGTGAAGCGACCCGGTGATCCGCGCACCCGTCAGCGGCTTCGAGTCGCCATATTCATCGCGGAGCGCCATCAGGCCCGGCATCTCCGTCTCGGCGATCTCGATTTCCTTGCGGCCGAAACCGGCGAGCGAAATGTCCTTCACGACATAGTCGGTGAAACGGGTCTCAGCCTGGGTCGCCACGAAACAGTCTCCGGATATGTGGTTGGTTGCGCCGCGCCCTAGCCCCCGAAGCTGCTCAACGCAAATATAAAGAATTCTTTATATGTCGCTGCCGCCTGGTTCGCCGGCGCCTGCTCCAAGCCCCCGCTGCATATAAACCGTGTCGAGCCAGCGGCCCTTTTTCCAGCCCACCGACCGCAGCCGGCCGACAACATCGAAGCCGCAGCTTTGATGAAGCGCCACCGATGCCGTCTCCCCGCCGCCGATGACGGCGATCATCTGCCGGAAACCGTGCTGCTCGGCCCGGCGGCACAGCTCGATCAGCAATCGCTTGCCGATCCCTTGCCCGAGCCGGTCGGGATGCACGTAGATGCTGTTCTCGCAGGTGAAGCGATAGGCGGCGCGGTCCCGAAGCTGCTCCGCATAGGCATAGCCGGCGATTTTCCCCTCGGCGCTGGCAACCAGGAACGGCCAGCCCCGGCCGGTGATCCGGACGATCTTTGCGAGGATGTCCTCGGTCGAGGGCGGCTCGACCTCGTACGACGCGGTCCCGTGAAGCACATGATGCCCGTAGATCAAGGCGATCGCTTCCGCGTCGCCGGCTGCCACGTCGCGGACCTGCGCGGCGCTCAAGCGGCCCCGGTCTCGCTGGACAGCAGCCGCGGGTCGACTCCCGACGCCTTGAATGCCGCCGCCCACCGCTCGTCGGTGGGCGTGTCGAACAGGATGTCGCCGCTGCCCTCCGCGGCGAACCAGCCGTGGCGGGTCATCTCGCTATCCAGCTGGCCCTCTTCCCAGCCTGCATAGCCAAGCGACACGATCCATTGCGTCGGTCCGCGTCCCTCCGCGATTGCTCGCAGCACATCGATGGTGCCGGTCATGGAGAACAGCTTTCCGCCCGGTCCGCTGACCTGAAGCGTGTCCTGCCCGCCCCAGTCCATCGAGTGGAGGACGAAGCCCCGGCCCGGCTCGACCGGGCCGCCGTGGTGGACCGCGCAGTCGGGCGCTTCGCCAGGATCGATCTCCAGCTGCTTGAGGAGGGTGCGGAATCGAAGGCCGGCGCGCTTATGGCCGATTCCGATTCCGACGGCCCCGTTCTCGTCGTGCACGCAAATTGCGATCACCGCCCGCTCGAATCGAGGATCGGACATGCCGGGCATCGCCAAGAGCAGCTTGCCGGACAGGAAGGGCGGACTCTCCATGGCCTCCATGATGGGACGGAGAGGCAAGAGCGGCAAGGCCGATTGCGGCCCTTGAGAGCGCCATCCGTGCGGCCTATCTCGCCTTCTCAACGGCCCATAAGGAGAAGCCCCAATGACCATCGAAGTCGGACAGAAGATCCCCGACGTCCCGCTCGCCATCGCAACCGGAGACGGACCGCAGCCGACCACCAGCGGCGAATTCTTCAAGGGCAAGAAGGTGGCGCTGTTCGCGGTTCCAGGTGCCTTTACTCCAACCTGTTCCGCCCGGCACCTTCCCTCCTACGTCGACAAGGCCGGGGAGCTGAAGGCGAAGGGAGTCGACGAAATCGCCTGCATCTCGGTCAACGACCCCTTCGTCATGGCCGCCTGGGGCGAGAA
>DATAKH010000188.1:0-9228 GCA_036261735.1 Sphingomicrobium sp. | reverse complement strand
CATGTTTTTCGGTTCGATACCGGCGCTGGTCACCCCTTTTTCCGGCAAGTGTGTCGATGAAGACTCACTTCGAAAGTTAGTGGATTGGCAGGTCGAGCAGGGCTCGAACGCGCTGGTCCCGTGCGGAACCACCGGGGAAAGCCCGACGCTTTCGGCGGCGGAACAAAAACGCGTGATCGAACTGACGGTTGAAGCGGCCGCCGGGCGGGTGCCGGTCATCGCCGGATGCGGAAGCAATAATATAGCGATCGCGATCGAGCATCTGCATGCGGCGAAGGACGCCGGGGCCGATGCGGCGCTGATCGTCACCGGCTATTACAACAAGCCGAGCCAGGCCGGCCTTTTCGCCGCCTACAAGGCCCTGTCGGAAGCGTCGGAGCTGCCGATCATCGTCTACAACATCCCCTCTCGCGCCGTGGTCGAGATTTCGGTCGATACGATGGCCGAGATCGCGAAGCTTCCGAACATCGCCGGAGTCAAGGACGCGACGGGGAACCTGGGGCGAGTGACCGCCGAGCGGCTGGCCTGCGGCAGGGGCTTCATCCAATTGTCCGGAAACGACGAGACTGCGCTCGCTTACAATGCGACGGGGGGCGTTGGCTGCATTTCGGTAACCGCCAATGTCGCGCCAAAGCTCTGCTCCGATTTCCAAAAGGCGACCCGCGACGGCCGCTGGGACGAGGCGCTCGAGCTTCACGAGCGGCTGTATCCGCTGCACACCGCCTTGTTCACCGATGCGTCGCCCGGCCCGGTAAAATATGCGCTGTCGCGGGTGCGGCCCGGCTTTCCGGCCGACGTGCGCCTTCCGATCGTCGAGGCATCGGACTCGTCAAAGCGCGCCGTCGACGCCGCGCTCGAACATGCGGGGCTGGCCTAGCGGGCTACCTTGCGGGGCGGGAAGTCACTACGTAGCGCGACAGCAATGGCAAAACCGCTTTCCCCTCCATTCGACAAGCAGAAGATCGTTGCCGAGAACCGGCGCGCCCGCTTCGACTATTTCGTCGAGGATAAATTCGAGGCGGGGATCGCACTGGTCGGGACCGAGGTAAAGGCGCTCCGCCAAGGCGAAGGCTCGATCGCGGAGAGCTACGCGACCATTGCGGGCGACGAAATCTGGCTGATCAACAGCCACATTCCCGAATACAGCCACGGCAACCGGATGAACCACGAGCCGAGGCGGCAGCGCAAGCTGCTGCTCAGCAAGCGCGAGATTGGCAAGCTTCATGGCGCGGTTACCCGGCAGGGGCTGACGCTGGTGCCGCTCTCGATCTATTTCAATGGGCGCGGGAAAGCCAAGGTCGAGCTTGCCCTGGCGAAGGGCAAGAAGGCCCACGACAAGCGCGAGACGGTGAAGGAGCGCGACTGGAAGCGCGAGCAGCAGCGGCTGCTTCGGCGAAGCGCCTGACTTACCGGTGAGGAACGGCCCCAATCGCCTTTGACGGTTTTCACCGACCCCCTATACGAAAGGCATGTAGTGGGGAGATGAATATTCATGCGTAATCTGCTCGTTGTCCTAGCAGCAGGAACGATCCTTGCCGGCTGCGCCACCCGACCAGTCGATATGCCGCCTCCTCCTGAGGCTGCCGCAGCTCCGGAAGCCGCGCCGGCGGCCAAGCCGACCTACGGCACGTTTGGCTTCGACACCGCCGGATTGGACCCGGCGGTCGCGCCTGGCGACAATTTCTACCAATATGCCAACGGCACCTGGGCCAAGAACACCGCAATTCCAGCCGACAAGTCCAACTACGGGATGTTCACCGTTCTCGACGACCTGTCCAAGGAGCGGACTCGCTCGATCATCGACGAGCAGGCCAAAGACCCCAACAGCAAGATCGGGCATGCCTATAACAGCTACATGGACCAGGCGGCGGTCGAAGCGAAGGGCCTCGCGCCGCTCGAACCGTGGCTTACCGAGATCCGCTCGTTGGCCAGCAAATCAGGTCTTGCGGCGCTGTATGCCAAGGGCGACGAGATCGGCATTTCGTCGCCGTTCCGGATGTACGTCGGCCAGGACGACAAGAATCCAGAACAATATATCCTCGGCATGATCCAGGGCGGCTTAGGGATGCCCGACCGCGATTATTATTTGTCGAATGAGCCGAAGCTCGCCGACACGAGGGCCAAGTATCTCCAGCACCTGACCAACGTGCTGACTCTGGCAGGAGAGCAGAACGCCGCTGCCCGCGCGAAGGCGATACTCGACTTCGAGACGGAGATTGCCAAGGCGCACTGGACCCGCACCGATAGCCGCGATGCCGACAAGACCTACAACAAGCTCACCCTCGCCGAGCTTGAGAAGACGGCTCCCGGCTTCGATTTCACCGCTTTGGTGCACGGCATCGGCGCCAATGTGAACGAGGTTCTCGTCGCCCAGCCGAGCGCCTTCACCGGCGAGGCAGCGGCGATCCGCAAGGCCCCGCTTTCGGTGTTGAAGGACCAACTCCTCGTTCGTTCGATCGACGGCTACGCGCCCTACCTGCCGAAGGCGTTCGACGATGAGAATTTCGCCTTTTATGGCACGACGCTCAACGGCACTCCCCAGCAGGAGGATCGGTGGAAGCGGGCGGTGAACTTCACGGTCGGCGCCCTGGGCGACGACGTCAGCCAACTCTACGTTGAGAAATATTTCCCACCTGAGACGAAGGCTGCGGCCGACAGGCTGGTCAAGAATGTCATCGCGGCGATGGGCCGGCGCATCGACCAGCTCGAATGGATGGGCGCCGCCACGAAGGCGAAGGCGCACGCCAAGCTCGCCGCCTTCACGCCGAAGATCGGTTTTCCGACCCAGTGGCGCGACATGAGCGGCCTTGAAATTCGTGGCGACGACCTCCTTGGCAACGCAATGCGGTCGAACCGCTTCGACCACGCCTATTCGGTCGGAAAGCTCGGGGGTCCGATCCGGCGCTGGGAGTGGGGAATGACTCCGATGACGATCAACGCTTATGCCAATTTCGGCCTGGTCGAGATCGTCTTTCCCGCCGCGATTCTGCAGCCGCCCTTCTTCGATCCCAATGCGGACGATGCGGTCAATTATGGCGGTATCGGCGCGGTTATCGGTCATGAGCTCAGCCATCACTTCGACGATCAGGGAGCGAAGTACGATTCGACGGGAAAGCTGATCGACTGGTGGACGCCGGGCGACACAAAGGAGTTCACGGCGCGGCTCGACAAGCTGGAGCAGCAGTTCAATGCCTATGAGCCGCTGCCGGGCATGCATGTGAATGGGAAGCTGACGATGGGCGAGAACGTCGCGGACCTCGCGGGGCTTACGGTTGCGCACGATGCCTATCTTGCGTCGCTCGGCGGCAATGCGCCGCCGGTTATCGACGGGACGACCGGGGATCAGCGCTTCTATTTTGGATGGGCGCAGGTCTGGCGGCGCAATTACCGCGAGGCAAACCTTCGCCAGCGGTTGCTGACGGATCCGCACTCGCCGTCGGAGCAGCGCGCAAACATCGTCCGCAACATGGACCCGTGGTATTCCGCGTTTGACGTTGAGCCCGGGCAGTCGCTCTATCTTGCTCCCGCCGATCGGGTGCGCATTTGGTAGGGGGCATCGCCTAGGCCATGCTGCAGCAGGAGCTCCCGCTCCTGGACTCGCTGCCGGTCGGCGGCAGCTCGCGCTGGCTCGTGCCCGCGATTGCCGTCGCATCGGCCTTCACCGGCGCCGGACTCCTGTGGATTGCGGGTGCCACGACTGCGGCGGTCCTGTTCCTCGTCATTTGCGGAATTGCCTTGCCGGCGGCGACGCTGCTCACGCGAAAGCCGCAGATCCGTGCGCCTGACCTCGAGCAACTAGTCGCCGCACCCGACTATTCGCTGGTGGGGGCGATGCTGGGACTGACCGCTGACGCCGCGGCGCTCACGGATTCCGAGGGCAAGGTTCTAGCCGCCAACTATACCTACCGCGAGCGGTTCGACGGCCGCCCGCCCGACAAGCTTGCGGCCGACTCCGAGTCGGGCCAATCGGTCGTGACTGCCCGCGCGATCGCCTGGCGCGAGGGCGGAGGATGTGCCGCCGGGATCGACACGGAAGCGGGCACCTTCGCGCTCGAGGTCGAGCGCGTCGGAGCGCGCAACGACCTCCTGCTTTGGCGATTCCTCAAGCCTCACCCGAGCGACCCGGTGACCGCCACTGCCCATCGAATGCGCGGCAAGGCCGGCGATACGCTGGCGGCTGCCGGTCTCCTCGCCGCACTGGTCGACCCGGAAGGCAAGCTGATCGCCTGGAACTCGCTGTTCGCGAGCCGCGCTTTGGCAGGGCAGGAAAACGAGGGAGCGCTGCAACTCACCAACCTCGTCGAGTCGACCGAAGAGGGGCAGTTCCGTCTCGTTTCGGAAGGCGAGGCGGGGCGGCCGTTGCGCGCGGTCCACCTCCCGATCGATGCGCCGGGCGGCGAGGGCTATTCCAATTTCTACCTGTTCGACAGTCCCGACAGCCTGCCTGTTTCCAGCTCGCAGCATTTGCAGGCGATGCTCGAGATCCTCCCCATCGGGCTGGCGCTGGTCGACCGCGACGGGCGCTTCCTGACGATGAACGACGCCTTCCGGATCGCTGCGAGCATCAAGAGCGCCCGGCCGGTCTATCCGGGCGACCTCGTCGTCAAGGAGGACAAGGCGGCCGTCGCTGACGCTGTCCGACGTCACGCCCGCGGCCCAGCAATGTCTGGCGACCTCGCGGTCCGCCTCGCGCGTAACCCGAAGGAACCGGTGGCGCTGACCATCGCCGGGCTTCGCGGCCTCGGCGATGCCGCAGTCCTGCTTCTTCTCAAGGACAATAGCGAGGAAGCCAAGCTCAAGCGCCAGGTCGCCCAGGCGACGAAGATGCAGGCGGTCGGCCAGCTCGCCGGCGGTGTCGCGCACGACTTCAACAATATCCTCACCGCGATCATCGGCCATTGCGACCTGATGCTGATGCGGCACACGCCCGGCGACAGCGATTACGACGACATCCAGCAAATCAAGTCCAACTCGACCCGCGCCGCCGGCCTCACTCGCCAGCTGCTCGCTTTTTCGCGCCAGCAGACGCTTCGGCCGCAGGTGCTGCACTTGACCGACGTCGTCGCAGAGGTCTCGCACCTGTTGAAGCGCCTGCTCGGCGAAACCGTGAAGCTGGTCGTCAAGCATGGCCGCAACCTCGGGCCCGTCCGCGCCGACCCCGGCCAGCTCGAGCAGGTCATCGTCAACCTGGCGGTCAACGCCCGCGATGCGATGGCCACGAAGGGCGGCGGAACGCTCACCATCCAGACCTACACCGTCCACGCGAGCCAGGTCGCCGAGCTGGGCTCCGACATCCTTCCGATCGCCGACTATTCCGCGCTTTCGGTCACCGACACCGGCTGCGGGATCCCGCCCAATGTGCTCGGCAAGATTTTCGAGCCGTTCTTTACCACCAAGGAGGTCGGCAAGGGCACCGGCCTCGGCCTCTCGACGGTCTACGGCATCGTCAAGCAATCGGGCGGCTTCATCTTCGCCGATTCCAAGCCGGACGAAGGCACCCGTTTCGTCATCTACCTGCCGGTGCACCGGGTCGAAGCCGATGCCGGCAAGGCGACCCGCGCGGCCAAACCCAAGCAGGTTGAGCTGTGGGGAACCGGCACTGCCCTGCTCGTCGAGGACGAACCGATGGTCCGCGCCGTCGCGGAGCGGGCTCTCACACGGCACGGGTACAAGGTCATCACCGCCACTAACGGCGAAGAAGCGCTGGCGGTGATTGAGCGCGGCGAGGAAATCGTGCTCTTGATCAGCGACGTGGTAATGCCCGGAATGGACGGGCCGGCAACGGTGCGCGAGGCGCGAAAGAGCCGCCCCGAGCTGCCGATCTTGTTCATGTCGGGCTACGCCGAGGAGCAATTGCGCAAATCGATCGATCTCGACAATGTTGCTTTTCTGCCAAAACCCTTCTCGGTTCAGGAGCTTGCGGAAGCCGCACGGCGCGCCATCGCGGAGAAATAAAAGACTTGCCGGTGGCGATTGTCGCTTTATTTCCGCATCGTCATGTCCGCGTCGCGTTCAATCCTGGTCGTCGAAGATGAGCCGCTGATCGCGATGATGCTCGAGGATTTTCTCGAAACGCTCGGACATAAGGTTCACGCCAGCTGCGAAAGCGTCGAGGATGCCGTCGCTGCTGCCGACAAGGGCGGATTTGACGTCGCCATCATCGACATCAACCTTAATGGCGAGACCGCCTGGCCGGTCGCCCGCAAGCTTCGCGAGAAAGAAATCCCGTTCGTGATCGCCACCGGCGGCCACGTCGAGCCGCCGCCGCCGGAGTTCAAGAACGTTCCGGTGATCGAGAAGCCCTACACGGTCGACCGGGTCAGCCCGGCGCTGGAACAGGCGATTGGCTCCTGAAGGGCGGCGTTCTCAACATTTTCGTTCCCCTCTTGTTCTCATAGAACAAACGCGGTACAGACATCGCTTCACAGGGTGGAGCTCGGCCGCCCGTTGACGAAGGGGTGAACAGCATGGCAGCGCAGCTGAAAGTCATCGGAAGCGGATTGGAAGTTCCCGGAATGGATCGTCAGAAGGCGCTCGAAGCGGCACTCGCACAGATCGACCGCGCGTTCGGCAAGGGCTCGGCGATGAAGCTGGGCAGCCGCGAGAAGATCGAGATTGACACGATTTCGACGGGCAGCCTTGGCCTCGACATCGCCCTCGGGGTCGGCGGACTTCCGCGCGGCCGAGTCGTCGAAATCTACGGGCCGGAGAGCTCGGGCAAGACGACTCTCGCGCTTCACGCGGTGGCGGAAGCGCAGAAGGCCGGTGGGACCGCGGCGTTCGTCGATGCCGAGCATGCGCTCGATCCCGGCTACGCGAAGAAGCTTGGCGTCGACGTCGACGAGCTGATCGTGTCGCAGCCCGACACAGGCGAACAGGCGCTCGAGATCGTCGACACTCTGGTCCGTTCCAATGCGGTCGATGTGCTGGTGGTGGATTCGGTCGCGGCCCTGGTTCCGCGCGCCGAGATCGAGGGAGAGATGGGCGATAGCCACGTCGGCCTGCAGGCGCGGCTGATGAGCCAGGCGCTCCGCAAGCTCACGGGCTCGATCAGCCGCTCGCGCTGCCTCGTCATTTTCATCAACCAGGTGCGGATGAAGATCGGGGTCATGTACGGAAACCCCGAGACGACGACGGGCGGCAATGCCCTCAAATTCTACGCATCCGTACGCCTCGACATCCGCCGCACCGGCCAGATCAAGGACCGCGACGACATCATCGGCAATTCGACCCGGGTGAAGGTGGTCAAAAACAAGGTGGCGCCGCCATTCAAGCAGGTCGAATTCGACATCATGTACGGGCAGGGCGTGTCCAAGGTCGGCGAGATCCTCGATCTCGGAGTCAAGGCCGGCCTGGTCGAGAAGTCCGGCGCCTGGTTCAGCTACGATAGCGTCCGGATCGGCCAGGGCCGCGAGAACGCCAAGCAGTATCTGACCGAAAATCCCGACGTCGCGCAGCGGATCGAAAATGCGATCCGGGGCAAGACCGAGGAAGTCGGAGAGGCGCTGATGACCGGCCCCGACAACGACGACGATTCCGCCGCCGGATAGGTCACCGCTTACATTTCCGCCGGCGGTCCGGGGATCGGCAAAGTCGTTCGTCGCCGCTTTGCGAACAGGCGCTTAGGCTCGGTCAGCAGGACCGTGGCGAATGCGGCTGTCGCCGCGATTGCGACTCCCCACAGGAACGGGTGGACGGTGCCGTCGAAGGCGCGTCCGATGGTGAAGCCGATCAGGGCTCCGAAGATCGTGCCGACGACGCCCTGAACCGACGATGCGGTTCCCGCTATCCGTCCCATATGCTCCATCGCAAGGGTGCTGAGGTTCGCTGAGGTGAATGCGAAGCAGACCATCGTCAGCGCCTGCAGTACGATGAAGACAGTCAGGCTTTCGCCGCCCCCGGCCGCAATCGCTGCATGGGCAATTGCGACCAGCGCGAAAGCGGCGGCTCCGCTGTGACCGACCCGGCGAAGGCCGAAGGTGCCGACGACTCGGCTGTTGGTCCACGACGCCAGCGCCATCGGCGCCGCCACAGCGGCGAAGACGAGCGCGACGGCATCAGGAGCACCGAACGCTTCGGCGACGATCTGCTGGACCGAAGCGATGTAAGCGGTGAGGCAGCCGAAAACGAGCGTCAGAGCAAGCGTGTAGCCGCGCGACTGAGGCTCCCGGACGGTTGCCCAGGCTGCCTCGGCGATCGTCCGCCAGTGCAGGTTCCTGCGGTGATCCTCCTTCAATGTCTCGGGCAGCCGAACCATCGACCAGACCAGCATCACCAGTCCGTAAGCGGCGAGGACCACGAAGATCCATCGCCACGGGGCGACCAGGAGGATCGCCTGTCCGACAGTCGGGGCAAGCACCGGAACCACCATGAAGGTCATGAACACCAGGCTCATGACCCGCGCCATCTCCTCGCTTTCGAACAGGTCGCGCACCATCGCCACCACCAGCACGCGCGTGACCGCCGCCGATGCACCCTGCATCACCCGCGCGGCGATCAGCACGGCAAAGCTGCCTGCGACACCGCACAGCAGGGCGAACAGAGCGTACAGGCTGATGCCCGCGGCAAGCACCGGCTTGCGCCCGAAGCGGTCGGCGAGCGGCCCCCACACAAGCTGCGTCGAGCCGAAGCCGAGCATGTAGGCGATAACGACGAGCTGGCGGTCGTTGTCCGATGCCACTCCGAGGTCGCCTGCGATGTCGGGAAGCGCGGGAAGCATGGCATCGATCGCAAACGCGTTGAGCGCCATCAGCCCGGCGAGCATCGCCACCGTTTCCTTGGTTCCGGGGCGCGGCCCCGGTCGCTCGGTCGAACCGTTCAGCATCATCTCGTCCAAAGTGAGCGGCGGCTGCTGGCTCATTCGAACCTGTCGTGCAAGAGTAGGCACTCGCAACAGGGGAGGGCGATTCCACGTGCAGCTTGATCGGCGGGCATTTATCGCGACCGGCACTGCAGCCGCCGTCGCATCCGCATTTCCATCTCCGACCATCGCCCAAGTTGCGGAGAAGCCATCGAAAATCATGATCCCGCCGCCGATCGGAAGCGGGGAACGGCTCGCTCGGATCGAAAGGGCGCGCGTCCTGATGCGGCAGCACGGGATCGGCGCGGTGATAATCGAGCCTGGCGCCAGCCTCGACTATTTTACCGGGGTGCAGTGGTGGCGTTCCGAGCGAATGACTGCCGCGGTGATCCCGGCCGAGGGCGACGCGATCATCGTAACTCCCTTTT